>CAYWGE010000021.1:0-11722 GCA_964457215.1 uncultured Pseudomonadota bacterium | reverse complement strand
ACCGCTCCCGAAAGTTTGCCTCAGCTGAGTGATGAAGAGAAAGGCAATCAACTGAATAAAGAAATGAAAGGCAGAACTTACCCCTGGTCTAACAAATATCTTTCCCCTTAATGCTGTTTTCGTAAATGAGAAGAAGAACTAAATTCCGGTTCGACTATTAGCAAGTTCATTGAGGTAAACTTCTAAATTTGTATAGCCTTGGGTCGAGAGTTGAGTGCCATTATGGTCTTGAACCATCGGATTTAATCCTCTAGCCCTTTCCCAATCATCGGGCATCCCATCATTGTCGCTATCCATCGGGCTTCCAGTCGTGGAGTTTGGAATTAAGAAAGCATCCCGGCGCAAATTCAGATTTCGAGGATTGTTGTCAAAAGTCTGTCGGTTGACGAAATCCATTAAGCGAAGATCCATGGCATCGCGTGGAAAGGCGCCCGCTTGCGCAAGCATGTAAGAGCGAAGTCCTGCAGGAGCTGTGTAAGTAATTGCAGGAAAGTTATGCCGAGTGGTTCTTGCAAAAGAAGGAGGATGAGAAGGATCCGGATAGGGCAATGCGGCAAGATCAGTCAAGGTCGTGGGGTAATCGTTATTGCGGTAGAGGAGTTGGTAATCTCGCCGATCTGGATACAAATTAATCGCATTATCTAAAAAAAAAGTCGTGGTGGGATGAGTTGCCGGTAGATCTTGAAGAAAACTCGAGTCCATTAGGCCGTAAGTGAAGTTTCCTAAAGCATCGGTGTTCAGAGCTCGAGCAAAGAAAACATTACCCACTACATTCATATGATAAAACAATAAGGCCGAAGCATTTTCGGGCTGATGCAAGGCCACTTCCATATAGACACCTGGATCCCAAATGAGATTGTTGGAGACTTCGATCTCAAGGATACTGCCATTTGAAGCAGGGTTATCGCGTGAAATCTCGGGTAAGCGTCCCACGGTCCGATTCCATAAGTTGTGATGGATGGACAAGCGGTCCAACGGAAAGCTACGCGGAGGATCGGAATAATTAATGAGCATGCCTCCATAGCGTGCATGATCTCCAATGGTTTCGGCCAAGATGCTGTTTTGAATTGAGATGTCTCGTGAAAAAGAGATTTGAATGGCTTCGTCCTCCGCATTTTCCGCAGAGAAATGATCGATGATTCCATTGACGGCATGATGGAGGCGGAGGGCATCTTGATCGAGGAAGGCTGGAGTACTAGGGCCCCCGACCACTCGTGAGCGTAAATGCCTTATAATAAAGTTTTGGGGGTAAATCGTCGGCAGTGGGCAATTATCTGCTTCACAGACTTGATTTCCTTGAATGTTGAGTCCGCGCACAATAACCCCTTGAGGAGAGGTTTGGCCTGCCAATGTGACATCCCCCTGAGTCATTTCAACGGTGCCGTTGATGGTTCCACTTACCTTAAAAAGAATATAGCGTTTGCCGGGTTGGTTCAGCGCCCATTGTAAAGAGCCTGGAATTTCTCCCCGCGGATCGGCCTCTAAAGTAGTCACATATAAAACTTGCCCACCCCGGCCCCCAGTGGCGCAAGAACCAAATCCTTCTGCCCCCGGAAACGCGGGAAGCATAGCTCCTTGGCAGGCGGCACTCGTCGAAGGAATCGGAGCGGTATCTGAAGAGCTTTCAGTTCCACTATTGCAGGCGGATAAAAATAGAGTGCAGATTAAAAGAAAGAGAATTTTATTCATAATTTTTTTATCGGAAGAAAAGGTGATTTAATTTGCTTTGGCCGGCGTATGGTTATTTAAAAGATTTTCAGGTAGGAAATAAATTAAAACCAAGCCCGGAATGGAGCTTAAAAAACAAATACTAAAAAACAAAGTATAGCCAAAGTGAGAGGCTAAATATCCACCAATAGGACCCGAAATCATAGGGCCAAAAGCCATGATGGAAGTGGCTATAGCATAATGGGCTGCTTTAAACTCTGCCTTGCAAGTACGCATTTGAAAAATAACAAATGCGGTGGTTCCAACCCCTGCTGCAAATTGCTCCAAAGCATGGACAATCACAATCTCAGTAAAAGGAGGTTTGTGATAGGCCATCCACACATAGGCGAGGATGGTGACATTCATAAAGAGCGCGAGTTCCCACAGGCCTTTTCTTAAACCCCGTTTAGCGGCCCAAATTCCGCCTCCTATGCCTCCCGCGATTGAAGCGACTTTACCCACCGTTCCGCTTACCCAACCCAATTGAAATTTAGTCACGCCTAAATCCAATAGAAAAGGGGTGTTCATCGAAAAAAGCATGGCATCGCCCAGCTTATAAAGGAGCATAAACACGATGATCAGAACAATTCTTTCTTGATCGATGTAAGTTTTAAAGGCCAGACCATATTTTTTGAGGTGATCTAAAAATTTTTCTTTGAAGCTTAAAACTTCTTGGGTGTTTTCTTTGAGGGGCGCAGGAGGTTTTGGAAGAAAAAAGAAATTATAAACCCAGACGATTCCGAGCAAACCTGCACACGAAAGAAATCCTAAAAACCAGTTGAATTTTCCGGCGATCATTAAGGGAATGGATGTGCCTAAAATCATCGAGACCCGATACGCGGCAATGCGAAGGCCCGCATAGGCGGCTTGTTCTTTTTCATCGAGGGCCTCGAGATAAAAACCATCAATTGCAATATCTTGAGAGGCCGATAAAAAAGCGCAAATTCCGAAACCCACCCACCAATAGGTCATCCCATTGGGAATGCTAATCAGAAAAGCCAAGAATACGAGCATGGTCACGAGTGTGAGCTGTAAAGCGAGAGTCCAATGGCGGCGGCGCCAAAAGATATCAATTAGCGGACTCCAAAGAAGCTTAAAAGTATAGGGGATTCCCAAAAGAGAAGTATAGCCGATCGTTTGCAACGAGGCCCCCATGTCTTTTAAAAAAGCCGGAACTACACTCGTGCGCAGAAAAGTGAAAGGAAGCCCTTCAGCAAAATAGAGGAGGGTGACCCAAATAGGAGAACTCGAGATCTTTTTTTTAAGAGACATGAATCTTTAAGGTATGGGAAGCCGAAGGTCGCGTCAAGTTTTCTCGCGACTAAATTCTAGGATTTTTAAGTGAGGGGGGGTATGATCTTTATTATGCCATACCGAACCGAAAAAGATGCCTTGGGTGAGAAAAAGGTTCCAGCCCAAGCCTATTACGGAATCCAGACGCTACGAGCTTTAGAGAATTTTCCGATTAGTGGTTGGAAGGCCCATCCGAGTTTTTTGGAAGCCACGGTTGTGATTAAAAAAGCAGCGGCCTTAGTGAATGCCGATCTTAAACTTATCCCCCAGAAATTAATGAAACGGATTGTGCAAGTTTGCGATGAAATTTTAAAAGGCCAGTGGCGTGATCAATTTGTAGTAGATGTTTTTCAAGCAGGGGCAGGTACTAGTCATAACATGAATGTGAATGAAGTGATTGCGAATCGGGCGAATGAACTTTTAGGCTCCCCAAAAGGCAGCTACAAACCCGTTCACCCGAACGATGAGGTGAATCGTTGCCAATCGACTAACGATGTCATTCCCACGGCGATCCGGTTAGCGGCACTTCAAGAATTAAAAAGATTTTTGCCGATTCTTAATGCACTGATTTTGACATTTCAGAAAAAATCTCGAGAGTTTGATAAAGTCATCAAATCGGGCCGCACGCATCTTCAAGATGCAACCCCCATTCGCTTAGGGCAAGAATTCTCAGGCTATGCCCAATGTTTGAAAGATCACCTTTTCAGAATTCGAGAAACCCGGAAAGACTTGTTAAAACTGGGTTTAGGAGGCACTGCGGTTGGAACTGGAATTAATACCCATCCCCAATATCGAAAAAAAATCATTCAAACTTTAAAGAAATTGACGGGAGAAAACCTTGTTGCTTCTCCAAATTTTTTTGAAGCTATGCAGAGCATGGCTCCTTTTGTGCATTTGTCGAACAGCTTAAGAAATTTGAGTTTAGATCTGATTCGAATCGCAAACGATTTACGTTTGCTTTCCAGTGGGCCTCACACGGGCTTGGCTGAGATTTCTCTTCCTGCGTTGCAGCCTGGTTCTTCGATTATGCCCGGTAAGGTGAATCCCGTGATGGCCGAAATGCTCAACATGGTTTGTTTTTTTGTTTTAGGATTAGATGAATCCATTGCCTTTGCGTCTCAAGCAGGACAGCTTGAATTAAATGTGATGTTGCCTTTGGTGGCGTTTTCACTCCCGAGCTCACTCACTTTGCTTTCGAATGCACTTCAAGCGTTTGACCAGAATTGTGTAGCAGGAATTCAAGCGAATGCAGAGCGATGTTTGTTTTATGCCGAAAATAGTGCCTCTATCGCCACGGTTTTAGCTCCCAAAATTGGTTATGCGAAAACCTCAGAAATTGTGAAGGAAGTGATTCAGCAAAAAAAGCCCATTCGGGAAGTTTTAAAAAAGCATAAAGTTTTGAGTCCTCAAGAAATTGAAAAGCTTCTCCATTTATTTCCTTTGACCACGCCTTTCTAAAAAATAAAAACCCAGCAAATATATATAAATAAAGAGTTTGCCGAGAATTGTGTTAACGCGTAGCGTTATTCATATTTTTGACAAAAGCCATCAAATGCGCGAAAATAGTGATTGTGCTGGTTTCTCAGACTCTTCGTTCCGAAGAATGAGAAGCCAGCTGCAAATCGAAGGAGGGAATATGAAATTCTCAATCAAAGGCATGGCACTAGCCAGTGGGGTGGTTTTGGCGATTTCCATGTTCGTAACGGGCATTACCGCTCATTATGGATATGGCTCTCCTATCGTCGAAATGATGGCTTCTGTTTATAGAGGCTACGCGCCTGGTCCTGTGGGGGCATTTATCGGCGCCGTTTGGGGCTTCGTAGATGGCCTCATTGGTGGAGCGCTGTTTGCCCATTTTTATAATCGATTTAGTGCATAAATAAATTTTGCACTTCATCTTCATTGGTTGTTTTTTCCTCTTAAAAAGGAAGCGGCGCTCCTTAACAATTTTTTCCGAAGATCTTAACCGGTCTCCTTTTTAAGGAATAGTCGCACGCACTTAAAGTCAATTAATCATAGAATTCATCAATCCTGCTTAAACGAGTAAAAAACCTAACCTATAAAGCCATCCGTATTTATCTTTAAGAGAAAAAAATCAAACCCTCTTTCCCTTTCTTGCTCTCGTTATTATCGGAAAGGGAAAGGGGTTAAACCCGGAGGAGGGCCTATGAGAGTTTTAGGTGCTTTTTTATTAGGGCTATTTCTATGGTGTGGTGCATCTGTCGCCAAAGCTGATACGACTCCTCGGGTTGTCGGCTATTTCACAAATTGGGCTCAATATCGGCCCGGCCAATGTAAGTTTACGCCGGCAAATATTCGTCCTGAATATTTCACCCACATCAATTACGCCTTCGCTAAAATAGGAGCGGGCGATCAAGTTCAACCGGTCGAGTGGAATGATATTTCCAGTGGGGGTAGCCCCGGTCTTTACGAACAAGTGAATGCCATTAAACAACAATCCCCGCATTTAAGGACCTTAATTTCGATTGGAGGTTGGACCTTAAGTGATGCGTTTCCTGCTATGGCATCGACCGCCACGCGAAGAGCGAATTTTATTAAATCTGCCATCAACTATGCGCGTACTTATGGTTTTGATGGAGTGGATCTAGATTGGGAATACCCCGGCTTTGCAACTCATTCAGGCACTGCACAAGATAAGAAAAATTTTACAGCTCTTTTAAAAGAATTTCGTCAGGCCATTGAAAGTGAGAGGATTCCAAACGGAAAAGAAAAACTTTTACTCACCATTGCGGCCCCGGCAGGAGATGGAAACTTTGTAAACTACGAACTCTCCTTGATTCATCCTTACTTAGATTGGATCAATCTCATGACCTATGATTTTCATGGGAGTTGGGATTCTGTGACGGGTGTGAATTCTCCGCTCATGCACGATTCTGCGCCCAATGGGCATTTTTATGTGGATTATACAGTCTCCGCTTATTTGAATGCGGGGATTCCTGCTTCAAAATTGATTTTAGGAATCCCTCTTTATGGCAGAGGTTTTGGAAGCGCTTCGGGCAATGTTCCCAACAGCACTATTACAAACCCTTGGAATCCAAATCCACCGCGTGGTTCGTGCACTCAAGAAGCGGGCTTCATCGCTTATTATGAAATTGAGCAATGGATAAACAGTGGTCAATATCAACGTGGCTGGGATGCAAATACTCAAACACCTTATGCTTATGATGGAAAAGGAAACTGGATTAGTTATGACGACACCGAGTCGATTGAGCGAAAACTAACCTACTTGGGAAATAAACAATTAGGGGGTGCGATGGTTTGGGCGATTGATTTGGATGATCAATATTCTCTAATCTCTTTAATTTCTCAAACGCTCTATGGGGAGCCTCCTCCTGCACCCACGCCGAGTCCTACGCCCACTCCGACTCCGACACCAACTCCTGATCCTGTTCCGACTCCAAGCCCAACACCGACTCCCACACCCACTCCCGCTCCGACACCAACGCCAAGTCCGGGTGGATCTTTAACTCAAAATTTATCTCCCGATTTTCAATTGCAATTGGTAGTGGATAATTCTTGGGGGCAAGGGGAACCTTGGAGTGGCGCGACTTATAAGGCGACACTTAAAAATATCAGCAACTCAAAAACATTCAACCAAGTTCAAATAAAAGCAAATCAGGGAAATGGTCTTAACGTGTGGAGTATGGAGCCTGTCCAAAAGACAGCTTCTGAAACTGTAGTGGGTTTACCCTCTTACAATAATACGTTAGATCCGGGAGAGAGCTATACCTTTGGTTTTACGATGAGCCCGCTCACTACTCCTCAATTTAGTTTACAAAACGCCACTGAGCTTACTCCGCCTAGCCCTGCTCCTAGCCCCACACCTGATCCTTCTCCCCCTCAGAATCCTTCAGAAGGATCAATGGTGCAGAATCTAGCGTCGGGACTTACCTTGACGCTTTCAATTGATTCAGAGTGGGGCAGGGGAGAAGCTTGGAGTGGTGCGAATATCAAGGCGGTTTTAAAAAATACGACTAAATCCACTACTTTTAGTGGGCTGCGAATTTCAGCGAATGCCGGAACAGGATTTTCGCCCTGGAGTATGGATCTCATTTCTAAAACGTCGACTCAAACGGTATTGCAATTGCCCAGTTGGCAGAAAAATTTAGGCCCAGGGCAAAGCTTCACTTTTGGGTTTACAATAGCTCCTATTCGAATTCCGGTTTTCAAAATGGAATAAAATCTGAAGCTTCATAAATAAAAAAGCCAGTGACTCATCACTGGCTTTTTTTTATTTGAATATCTTTAATAGATATTTTTAATAATTTTGCTGATCTTTTTCAGAACACTCTTGTTCATGTTCTTTAAGTTCACTTTGAGTGCTGAACTTTTCTCCACATTGACGGCATTGGCATTCTTGGTTTTGATAGTTTTCCATAGAGCCTCCTTAGTTAAAGTTGAAAAAATTAAGGAATATTAAAAGTTAAAGTTTTTTGGGGTCCCATCGGTTGATGATCATTAGCGGCTAAACGGACGACTATGGTATGAGTACCCGATGAAAGCTCATGAAAGCTTAGTTTAGTACTCGTAGTTGCAATGATTGGCCCATTATCTAATTGATAATGAATATGAGCTTGTCCTGGCTTGGGCTTTTCATAAACTTTATCCGCATCTACCAGTTCGATATTTGAGATCGTTACTTCAACGGTTGCAGCCCTCTTTTTTGCTTTTTGTGCCACATCAATGAGCGCTGCATTAAAAAGAGGGGTTGGAATAGCCGCACTTTCGGCAATTTGCACAGGGGTAGTGGTAGCAGCATGCGATATTTTAAGGGAGAAGATAAAGAGCAAAATTAATCCTACAATCACATATAAAGAAAACAGCAATTTAGAATAAAAACTCTGTATTCGATTTCTTCTATGCATAACTTGCTCCTCTCTTATCTTAGTTACAGCCTCTTAAAAGGTAGACCGCAATAAGAATGGGAATGGGGATTCCAATAGCCCATGCAAGAATATATCCGAGTTTACCTTCTTGAGATTTCAGTTTTTTGCGTAAAGCGTTCATTTTCTCCTCCTTCGATTTTTTGAAATAAGCCCCTCCTTATAAAGAAGGGGCTTTTTTTCTTCGTGGTCTGAATTTTGTATTCCTTTACAAGAATACTTTTTCTTTCCACGAGTGGATGGCACAATTACCGTTTAAAATTCTGAGGTGTGTTTTGCGTATCCTCTTCACTATCTTCTTGGTCTTGGCGAGGATTGCGGTCTTTATTTAATTCTTCGTTTTTCTGAGAAGGATCTGAATTAAAACCTCCGAATTGACGGCTGGCTTGTTTTTCTTCTGAGTTGTTTTTTTGGGTATCCATGTTTTCCTCCTGTGGTTTTAGGTTAAAAAGTTTATTAAACGGAAGGGGGGCGACGAATTCCTGGAATAATGAGAGACAAGATAAAAAGGACTAAAAATAAAAAGAATAAAATTTTGGCAATAGAGGTGGCGCTTGCCGCAATTCCTGTAAAGCCAAAGATGGCTGCGATAAGTGCTATGACAAAAAAAGTAATGGACCACGAAAGCATATATCCTCCTTTAAAAAGTTAATCACAGAACCGTTCTTACAGATCTAAGAGTAAAGAAATAAAGGTGAGGAAACAATCGGGAGGAGGCCTGATTTTACATTGGGGTATGACCCCAAGCCAGACTAGGAGATTCCCCTAGGGAGTGGCGTATTCCGGTTCAAGGCAGAATTAGATTTCGGAAGGGAAAAACTTGACCGCGTGCTGAATGAGTTCTGGCGCGCTTTTAAGATTTAATTTTGTTTTTATATTCGCGTAATGGGATTCGATGGTCTTTACGCTGAGATGTAGAATTTCAGCGATTTGGCGTGTGCCTTTACCCTGCGCGACTAATTGTAAAACTTCTAATTCACGGTCAGTTAAGCTTTCCATGGGGGATTCTGTGCTAGGGCGGCCTTGAACAAATTTATGCAATAAATTTTCACGCATGGCATTGCTTAAATACATTTCACCATTTAAAACTTTTCTTACGGCGACAATAATATTTTCGGGGGCCTCTTGTTTCATGAGATAGCCTTTTGCTCCTGCACGCAGTACTCGTTCGGCATAAAGAGACTCGTCGTGCATTGAAAGGACTAGTACTTGCATTTTAGGGTATTCCGATAAAACACTTTTAGTAAGGTCAATGCCGCTGGTGCCTTTTAAGGAAATATCAATAATAACTAAATCGGGTTTCGTTTTTTCAATCACCTTCATGGCATCCACCGCATTTCCAGCCTCCCCTGCAAAGCATAAGTCGTCTTCTTGGTTAATCAATTGAGAAAGGCCCTGTCTTAAGAGAGGATGATCATCCACCATCACAATTTTATATTTTTTTGAATTATCTTTTGTCTTCACAATGTCTTCTCCTTGCTTAAGAAATAGAACTTAAATGCGGCTCATGCTTCAGAGTAGGGGGCTATACACGTCAAAAGCATCCCTTGGTTTGTGTTGGGAATCAAGGTTAATTCTGCATCAATCATCCTCGCTCGATATTTCATGATATGCATGCCTATCCCGGTAGGGGTTTGTGAATTAACATCTTGGCCTATTCCATCATCTGTTATTTTTAAAATAATTTTTCCATCATCCTGAGTAAGACTAGTTCGAATATTTTGGGCTTTCCCATGCTTAATCGCATTATTCATTGCTTCTTGGGCAATTCGGTAGAGATGAGTGGCGATATTGTTATCGGTAATTAAAATGGGTTGAGGGCATTCAAAGTTACAAGAAATACCCAATAAACTTTGAATTTTTGAAGTGAGTTCCTTGAGTGAAACCATTAAAGATTCAGATTCGAGCTCTACCGGGAAAAGACCGCGTGCCATATCGCGGGCCTGGAGGAGCGTTTGTTTGACTAAATGGGAAATTTTTTTCACTTCAGCCGTTTCAGAAAGATGTTTGGCTTCCATTTGTTTGGAGAGCACCTGAGCGATCATATTTATGCCGGCTAACTCTTGGCAAATGCCATCGTGAAGCTCCATGCCTAAGCGCCGTTGCTCTTTTTGGCTAATTTCTAAAACATCTTTTTCTACCTTTTTACGCTCTAAAATTTCTTCATTCAGTTTTTGGTTTGTTTCAGAAAGCTGAAGGGTTCGCTCTACTACTCGCTTTTCCATTTCATCGTAGGCAATTTTTAATTTTTCTTCGGAGGCCTTGCGTGTATCAATATCTAAGCCCACTCCAATCATTTTAAGGTGATTTTCAGAATCCCGGAAAAATTTGCCGCGGCTTGCAATCCAATGGAGGTTTCCATCTTCCCACACGATTCTAAATTCGATGTTGTAGCTGCTTTCTTTTTTACGGGCATCGAAGATGGTTTGTTTCACAAATTCTCGATCTGCGGGGTGGACACAAGAAAGGAAAGAATCAAAATTACCACTGCATTTATTTTGTTTGCCGCAGAGGAGATCAAAATGGCTGGAAAAATGGGTGATGTTTTGATCCACTTCCCAGGTCCAATAACCCATGTGAGCGGCTGCCAGCGCCAGCTCTAATTGTTCCTGGCTGTCTTTTAAGGCTTCTTCGGCTTCTTTTCTTTCAATAAATTGCCCAATCTGGCTGCCGATAGCTTCCAACATATGAATGGATCGGTCATCTGGCTTTGTTTTCTTACAGGTAAAAAATTCTAAGACCCCTAAGGTTTCAGAGCCCAATAAGATGGGCAGACCAAAACCACTATGAAGCCCATCGGATTTGGCAGCAGCTGCGCGAGGTAGATTGGATAAAGACATATCCATGATCCATTTTGAATTTCCTGTTTTCCAAATAATGCCGGCAAAACCTACTCCACTTTCAAAAGTAAAGTTGAGTGTTTGATTGATAAATTCTTTGCCCGTAAAAGAGGGGTGGGCCCACACACCTTTGCAAAAGAGAAGATTTTTCTTTTCATCTACTTTCCAAAAAAAACCCAACTCCCAACCTAAGTCGATACAGAAAATTTGTAAGATTTGAGGGATGGCGAGGGCGAGAGAGGGGGTCTCTGCCAAAATACGAGTGATGGCATATTGGATGGACCATGCCCAGGTAGTTTGACGCAGTTCCTGTAATTCTTTTAGAAGTTCCTCTTTGGTTTTATTGTTTTCAATATTCATTAATTCATAATTTTCTTTATTTTTTCGTGGACTTTCAAGTGAAGCTTTTTTGTAATGATACTGTGCTCAAAAGTAAATAGGGCAATCCCCTATAAAATAACCCTCTTATCCCTGATAGAATTTTGAATTGGTCGTAGCTATTTAGAAAACTTTCAATTTACGAAAGTAGTGATATGAATTTAATGTTGAAGACTCAGAGTCTAGAAATAGATTTCTCAGAAAAATTACAATTTCTCCGCAACTCTTATTCGAGCACCCGAAATATGACCACGGCGCTGTGCCAACCTATAACGCTCGAACAATATGACCTCCAATCCATGGCAGATGTGAGCCCGCCAAAATGGCATTTAGCGCACACGACTTGGTTTTTTGAGAAATTCGTTTTGGTGCCTTTTGCAAAAGAATATAAAGTTTTTGATGCAGAGTTTGATTATCTTTTTAATTCTTATTACAAAGGCCTAGGTAACCATTACCCCCGTGAAAAAAGAGGGTTGATTAAAAAACCTGATGTTCAAGATATTTACGAATATCGCCTTTTTGTTGATAAACATCTTCAAAATCTCTCTCAAGAAATTGGTTCTTGGAATGGAAGCTCTCAGTTCGAATTTCTGAAACTTT
>CAYWGE010000020.1:0-14202 GCA_964457215.1 uncultured Pseudomonadota bacterium | reverse complement strand
TTTGCTAAAGTGGGGCCATCTAAAAACTCAATGACATCGTGGTGAACCAGGCCAATCAGATTATTTACACTGTTTTCTTCTTGGGCTGCTTGTTCTTGAAAGGCCTCGAGCGATAAAGACGCTAAGACTTCGTTCACGTGAGGAGTGTTGGCTCCCGGAGTAAAAGGTCGTAAATTAACGAACCAGGCTAAATTTTCTAAGTAAGAACGCGTGTCATGGGTCGTTAAACGAGGGGCTAAGGCTTGAAGCGCCTCTTCTGCCTCGTGCATTAAGCCTTGAATGCGATTGATAAAGGCTGGGTTCCCTTGCTCCGCAGAAGGGGTCATCTTTAAACTGTGAAGACGACGGATCAAATCGGTGTAACGGGTAAACTGTTCTTCGGGATTAATTCCAGTGGCAGATTTTACAAAATGTAAACTGATCTCTAGATCAGAGATTAAAAGTCCGCGCTCATGACCCGAATCACTTCCCACCACTTGGTCTAAGCGCAGGAGTCGAGTAGAAGTCGGATTATTTGCTCGAGAGATATCCGCCCTTAAATCGGTTTGAACTCTTCGGAGTTCATTCTGGGCATGGGTGAGCTCTCCATTTAATTGATCGGCTTTGGATCGATACTCTTCGTCTGACAATCCTAGAGCTTGATGATGGGTCGCATAAAATACTTGCTCCACTTCGGCATAACGCAGCAAGGCTTGAGCACGAAGTAAGCGTTCGGTTAAATCGGTCGGAGAAGAATGTAAAAAAACTTCGTTGCGCAGGGCGTGGATTTCTTCGAGTTGCTCTCGAGCGCGAATCAGTTCTGTGGGGCTTAAACCCGCATGCGTCGCATAGGCTCTTTCAAAGTCTTCCAGCCGAGCACGAAGTTGAGAAACAGCATTGGCAGGACTACTTGCAAAATGAGAAGAAGCAAGGTCCCGAGAAAAACCAATTACCCAGGCTTCGGCTTCGTTCGCAGGGCTTAAACCTTGAATCGAAGCTAAGGGATTGCGGGAATTAGTGGGCGCTTCGCCTTCGGGGTGAAGATAGCTCGCAAATGCGCGAAGAGAAGTTCCTCCTTCTTTTAAGACACCGAGTAAACTTGAAGACGGGCTAATCTCTAACCCTTGTTCTTTGAGCCAGAGTAAAGCCCTGGCTTGATCGACTGCATTTAATTGCTTGGTGTCTCGGCTGTATTGAGGATCAGTTAAATCCCGCTCGGCACGCGCCCGAAGGATGTTCCACCGAGTCGCAAAATCTCCCCCAATCAATTCGGCCGCGGCTTGGCCTAAAATCAAAGAAAAACCCCGGGCGGAAGGGCCTTGATGACCTACCCGGTCATACAACGCTAAGAAAATCTCTCGAGCGACTTCGGTGCGGCCTGCGGCAAAAGAGCGCCTGGCGTAATCTAAAAAACCCCACACCAAACTCGCATCGTTCGCATCGCTACTCCGAAACAACTGATGAAGCTCTCGACGCGCAACCGCCGCATCCCCCGCAAGCAAATGCTCGTAGTGTGAAATCCGCAACATCACCTGAGGACTCGGCGACCAGTGGAGTTGAGAGCCAGGAGAGGGAGTAGAGAGAGGGACGGTAGGGGTTTCTGAATTTTCAGCAGCAAGCGGGAGGTTTAAGGTAAGCGCAGGGTCGGTGGAGGCAGACGCAGGTTCAGAAGGAAGTAAAGCGCCCAGTAATCGGGGGTCAATCGAATGGATTCCCATGAAAATCCCTTTTGCTTCAATGAGTTGTTTGGAATGAAAGTTTAAAGAATGATCGGCAAATCCCTACAAAAGTTGCTTACTTTTTTCACGCTTTTTTCACATTTTTGAGTGATTTTTTTAGGCCGTTTCCGACAAAATTTTGGCGCTAAGGGCATGCGATTTTCTGGGTTAGCTTAGGGCTTGAAGGAGGGCCTTTTTCATCGTGGAAACCGGGGCTTTTTTACCCGTCCAGATTTCAAAGGCGAGAGCACCTTGGTAAAGGAGCATGCCGAGACCATCATGTGTTTTTAGTCTTAGATTTCGAGCGCTTTTAAGAAAAGGTGTAAGAAGAGGTTTGTAAACAATGTCCGATACGAGGGCATGTCGGGGAAGGGTTTTAAGAGGAAGAGTTATGGGAAAATCTCCCACTAACCCTGCGCTACTCGTATTAATTAATAGATCAGTTTGAGGGAATATTTTTTTTAAATCTTCTTCTTTAAATGGTGCGGTTAAGATTTTGATTTTTTTTAATTTTTTAGAAAATTCTTTTTGCAAGGCGTTGGCTTTTTCGGGGGTACGGTTAACGAGAGTTATTTGTTTGGCAGAGGCTTGAGCCAAACTCGCTAAAAGGGCTCGAGCAGCACCACCGGCCCCTAAAATTACAATCGTTTTGCCCCGAGGGTTAAATTTCTTCTCTTTTTTTAAAGAGAGGAGGTAGCCGGCGCCATCGGTGTTAAAACCGAGAAGCTTGCCCTTTTTGACGAGAATCGTGTTTACGGCTCCAATGGTTTGCGCTTCTTTTGAAATTTCATCTAAATAAGGAATGACTTTTTCTTTGAAGGGAACCGTTACATTCAAGCCTGCGTAATCCTTTTCTAAAAGTTCTTTCAAAAAAGAGCGGAGTTCTTTTTCTTTGAGAAGAATTTTTTCATAATGCCACGGAATTTTTTTTGCTCGCAATGCAGCATTTTGCATCGCTGGAGAAAGGGAGTGCTTGATGGGGTTTCCGATGATGGCGAGTTTCTCTTTCACTTATGCAGTTTCTCCTTTGAGGATTTTCTGCGCGATTTTTGAATCCTGCTCAATTTGATCTCGAAGTGCTTGAGGATTTGCAAAAACTTTTTCATCGCGGATTTTTTTTATAAATTGCAGTCTTATTTTTTTACCATAAATATTTTTATTGAATTTAAAAAGGTGGGTTTCGATCGCAAGCTTGTTGTGTCCGAAAGTGGGGCGTACGCCCACATTGGTCACGCCTTCATACCAACGTAGTCCTATTTTTACCCTTGTTGCATAAACTCCGTGAGCGGGGATGAGTTCATTTTCCGCCGAAAGATTAGCCGTCGGAAAGCCTAATTTTTTTCCAATGCCTTCGCCGCGAACGATGGTGCCGCGTAAATCAAATTTACGTCCTAAAAGAAAAGAGGCTTTTTCAACATTTCCTTCACGAATGAGTTGCCGAATTTGAGTGGAGCTGACTAGGGTTTGGCCTAGCAGAAAAACATCCATAACTTGGCATTCAATTCCTTTTTCTAAGCAGATTTTTTTCAGTAGGGCAGGGTTGCCGCTTCGTTTTGCGCCAAAGGTAAAGTCATAACCCACTACAATTCCAACCACTCCCAATCGACGAATCAAAATTTTCTCTACAAAATCTTCAGGGCTTAATTGGGCAAACTGAATATTAAAAGGCTCAAGAATCGTCGCAGCTATTTTAAGCTTGGCTAAGAGTTTAAGTTTTTGAGTTATCGTTGAAATAAGTGAAGGTGCAGACTCGGGAGAGAGGACTTTGACCGGATGAGGCTCAAAACTATAAACACAGGAGCTTCCTTTTAATTTACGTGCGAGTTCTTTGGTTAATAAGATCATCTTTTGATGAGCCAAATGCACCCCATCGAAGTTACCCAAAGCAACCACTGGTCTTTTAATTTTTTTTGAAGCTTGAAGAGAGGAGTGGAAGATTTTCATTTTATACAGGGAGATCTATAGTTTTCTCCGCCTTTGGCAGACTCAAGCACTCTTTCGGTCATGGTTTCCGACTCTCGCCTCTGGTTTACACCTTCGGTTCCAACCACTTCCTCATCCACCCCAAAAAAATATTTTGGAGTACCCGGATTCGGTCGCAATCATTCCCTCGCCCATACCCGTTAGGGTGTACCCGGGCTCGGTCACTTCTTCCGTATATAAAAACTTCGATGCGCGGCTAAGTCTCTTGCGTTTCGGGCAATCACTGTGATGATGTTATTGGGTTTTTCGAGCGGTACTTGCGACGCGAAGATGAGTTTTTTAAGATTAGGATCTCCCCCAGACGATTTTAAGTAAACTTTATTATCGTTTGAAAAGATCAACACATCTTTTAACGGAACTTCAGAGCTTGCCTGCCCTGAAACATAGAAACGATTGGTGGTAGAAGAACGTGAGTTCTCAATACCGGTGAGTTCAATGGTCGGAGGAGTTTGAAGCTCATTTTGAGGAGGATTGTTGGGAGCCTGCCCAAACTCAAATCGAAGTTTATCGGTTAAGAATTCTTGAATGCTTTGATCCACAATCGAAAGCTCAAGATCAAACTTGTTTTTCTCATAACTTTTATCAATGTTGAAAATTAGCGTCGCTTCTTTTGAGGTGTTGGGTTCGAGGGCATCAAGTTTAACACGACCTTCTGCGACGAAGATTCCTTCACCGCCTAAGTTTTTCAAATTCACGACGGTTTCTTTAGATTTTCCAGGGCCGAGATTTTTTACAGTGATGATCATTTTTACTTTATCACCCTTTTGTAGGGCTTTGGGATTCCCGGCAAAATGATAGCTGTATGCAAAGAAAGGGTGGGGCTTCGGAAGAATTGTCAGTGTGGTTGAAAAAGACTCCGGTGTTTTGCTGTTTAATTCTTTGAAAACGAATTTAACTTCATCTTCGCGAGAGAGTGCAAATTCTGGAATTTTTACTTTGGTGGTCCAGCTTTTTGTTTCGCCGCTTTTAATCTTTCCAAAAATAAATTCTTTGTTTTTAAGAACAGGATTTTCAGACTCTGTTTTTGCAAGCAATTGGTAGAAATCCCCTTTACCGGTATTTTTTATCTTAAGAGTGATTTTTGCTTCTTCTCCTGCGTTCAAGATATCTTGGCCGGGTTTTCCTTCAATTGAAAAACTTACCTGAGCTTGGGGTAGATCTGCGCTTGTTCCGCGACTCCAATCCACACCTACGCCCGCGAGAGCTGTAGAAATTTTCTGCTCTTCATCTTGCTCGGAAGTTTTTAGAAGCCCATCAATTTTTTTGAGGTTTTCTGGGCGTTCACTGCTGGGGGAGCCTAAAACAATTTTTCGGCCTAACTGAACGTAATAATCATCGTCTAATTTTAAATCATTGGAATAATCGTTGGTGTCTTCTTCTTTTTCTTTGTCTGTAGTTTCTTTTTCAGTTTCTTTGCCTTTATTTTTACTTTTGGATTCAGGGTTTCCCTTTTTGGGTTGATAATACAAGACCTGGTAGATCGGTTTTTTGTTTTGATTAAGAGTAGATTCTAAATGTTTTTCTAAATCTTTTTCTCGAAAACCATCGGCCTTCGAAAGCTTGGTATTTAAGGGTGCCACGGTTGCCGAAGTTAAAAGAATGTCGGGGGTGATTCCTACCGATTGGATCGATTCGTTTCCGGGAGTGAGGTATTGGGCAATCGTCAACTTCAAAGCGGAGCCATCTTTTAAGCTGTAAACCGACTGAACACTTCCTTTACCGAAAGTTTGCTCGCCTAGTAAAATAGAACGGTTATTATTTTTTAATGCCGCTGCCACAATTTCAGAGGCTGAAGCTGAGGCTTCGTTAGCTAAAACTACAATCGGATATTTATCTTCGGTGCCTGGTCCCTTGGCTTGCTCTACTTCACGAATTTTATCGCCAGCGCCTACCGTCGAAACAATCACGCCTTGGTCTAAAAAGAGATCCGCAATATCGATCGCCTGACCTAAGAGCCCACCGGGATTATTTCTGAAATCGAGGACGAGTCCTTTAAAGTTTTTGCTCTGATCTTTAAGCTTTTTTAAGTTGCGAGAGAGTTCTTTAAAGGTGTCTTCTTGAAATCCTTTTACTTTGATGTAGGCAACGTCTCCCTCGGCAGAAGGGAGAAGTTTTGATTGGATGCTTTCAATTTTAATTTTGGCCCGGGTCAGATTCACTTCAAAAGGATCTGCCAATCCCTCACGGGTCAGCGTTAAAGAAACTTGGCTTCCCACCTTGCCGCGCAGTTTCTCAACGGCTTCATTTAAGTTCATGTTGATGGTGGCTTCATTACCGATTTTGATGATTTTATCTTTGGGCTTGATGCCTGCTTTCCAGGCTGGGGTTCCTTCGAGAGGGGAGATAACGGTTAAATCCCCATCTTTTAAACCCACGACGATCCCTAAGCCCCCAAACTCTCCTTCGGTTTGAGTTTTGAACTCTTTGAACATCTTAGGAGGCAGTAAAGAAGAATGCGGATCGAGTGTTTCTAAGACTCCATTAATAAAGGTTCGTTCAATATCGGGGAATTCGATTTCACCTTTATAGTTTTGTTCGATAAAATAAAAAACTTGCTGAAGAAAAGGGATGATTGGTTCAAGTGATTTATCAAAAACAGGAAGAGTAAACTTTTTTTCTTTTTCTTCGACCGCCACATCAATGCGAGCTGTATTGTCCGGAAAATTTACGACAATTTCCGGCACGCTACGAGAGATGGCCATCAAGCCGCCTTTGAGCATTTGTTTGGGGTTAAATCGGGAAGGATCATAATAGCTGCGACTAATATAAGCTAAGGCTTGTTTGGTAAGATCGGCTTTCGCAAAATCAGAAAGTTGCCCGTCATTTACAGGGGCGACAGCAGGCGAAGAAGTTGGAAAATTCTTTTTAAAAGCTAAAAACGCCAAAATACAGCAGAGGAATAGGATGAGTGAATAAGACTTTTTATGAGTTCTCGGATTAAAAGACATAGAGGGCCTTAGGGCAAAGTACGGAGGATTGTTTAATTTTTCCATGGTTTCCAAACTCGTTTCTCAGTCATTTACTAGTCCATACCCGGAGGGGTGTACGGGACTCGATTAAGAATTTTCACTAAAGCAAAAGATAGCCCCTGCTGCAAGTGTTTCGTGAAAAGTAATGGGATTAATTATTTTAATTCATGACAACTTTACTCAACATTTGATACGATAACTATCTCACAGAAGGAGATTCCAAATGATTCTGAAAAATCTGTTTAAATTTGTTAATGTTTGTTTAGTCGTTTTATTTGCTTCGCCACTTTTTGCGACTATGTATACCACCCTAGACCCTAAAACCTACGCCAATTTATTGAAGCTGCCCAATACCTATGCCTTTTTAGGAAAAGTGACGAAGGCCACACCTCAGGCAGGCGCCGTCGAATATACGTTCGATGTTTTGGACGCGCCTATCAATAATACAAATCAAAAAATTACAGTGGGACAACCCTTAAACGTTAAATTTGAGAATGGTGCTACTTCTCAAGCTCGGGTTCAGTCTTACCGCACCACTCTTTCTCACGCCCCGCAATTTGCGGTGGGACAAGTCGTCTTCCTATTGCTCAGCTCTGGAATGAAGTTCGCTCATTTTGTAGGCGGCGAAAACCAAGGTTTATTTTATGTGAAAGAACCGGTGAATCTTTCCGATCTCAATAATTTAGGACTCTATAATGGAATGGGAAACCAAAACCTTTTTGAAAAAGAAGGCGGAGTGGTTTCTTACGATAGTTTCAAAAAAATTATTACAGGCAAAGAAGATAAGCCGGCAGCCGTATCTGTCCCCGAAAATACGCCTGCACCCGCAGCGACTGAGAAAAAAGTCGAGGCACCCCAATAAATATTGTTAATCAGGGAGCGTTATTTATGAGAAAATTTAATTTTATTTTTGTTTGTGCATTCTTTTTATTTCCCCTTCAACTTTGGGCTTATGGCGCCATTAAAGTGAATCATAGTGGCGCTCCCTTGAAACATCAAAACCCAACAGCTTTAACCTGGAACCCCGATCATGGTCCGATCATGACTGATGAAGCGGCTCACCCTTTTCGAGCGCTCGCGGATGTCGACGCTCTTTGTGGTGGCCATGCGGCCCGCGCGAGTGATGCAGTAGCAGGAGGCGGCGGGGGTGGTGGAGGCGGAGGTGGTGGTTGCTCCATGAATCCTTTTATTCGCGAGGCTTGGGCCCAGACGGTTGATCCAATCAGTTTTACGAATGATGCCTGGGCGCAATGGAATAACGTAACCGAAGCAAATGTTCATGTGAGCCAAGGAAGTTTTTTAGAAGACGGCGATGTGACGGTTTGCAATGCCGATCGTTATGTAGAAATTTTAACCAACTATAGTGGCCTGACTGATCCTCGTATTTGCGGTTGTATTAGCCCGCGTCCGGAAGGATGCAGCAGCACCACCTGTACGAACCCAGTCTTGTTTGACCCCAACGGGGATATTTTAGTCGCTCGCTACGACGGAGATGAGAGTATTCGCACGACTTTACTTGCCGAGGCGGGTCCCGATTTTTATTTTACCAATCCTGCCAATCAAGAAGGTTATGCGATTCGTTTTACGGCTATTATTAATGGGGCTTGCTTAGTCGGCTCCGCTCTACCAGCCTGTACCCGAACTTACACGGCCGAGCAATTAAAAGGGGTACTCACTCATGAGTTAGGGCATGCGTTAGGTTTGGATCATTCTCAAACCAATAAAGCGGCCGTCGCTTTTAATAGCGCCGACGGAACTTATAATCTGGTGGGAGGCAATCCCGAAGCGGTTCCTACTATGTATCCTTTCTTGGTGCGTGGAGCCAATCAAGCGACCTTGCATCGTGATGACAAAATGGGTCTTGCTCATTTATATCCAAAAAGTGATTTTGCAAGAAACACCTGCCGAGCCGAAGGGATTGTCTATAATAATGCTCGTACGGGAACTGGACTCGCGTGTGGAGAGGTGGTGTTACGGGATACGGTTGATCCTACTAACGAAGCATTGTCTTTTATTTCGGGAGCTGAAGTTTCTAACAATTATGACGCGCATCCAGATGCTTCAGGTTGCCAAGCTTCTGGCACGGGTTGTGGAAACTTTGTGGTTGAGGGTTTGCTTCCTCGTCATTCTTATACCGTAGAGCTTCGAACCGTGGCATCGGGGATTAGTGGTTCTTCGTCGATGATTAATCCTTGCATGACCCCTCGATCTGACTTTTCAGAGATTGCTCCTAGCCTAGGGACAACCATTTATTGTGGTGCCGGTGGAGCGGTAATTCAGTGTAGCTCAGCTGCGCCGGGCTCTCCACTTTGTGTGCAGGGTCGTACACGATAAGCCTAAAAAATCCCGCAACTTTTTTCTCGCGCTGCCGAAAAACCCCTATACAAAAATATGTTTTGAGATAGGGGGCTTTCGTGAGCAGTTTTTTCCCAAGCTTAGACGATCTTTCTTTTGCGTATCAAAGCTGGCAACGGTTTTGGGATCCCAGCGCGCCTTCTATTTCCAATACTCCTTCTGCCGCACAAGGCCCTCGTTTAACCCATCCTTATAGTGAAGATTCTTTTGCCGTGATTGTGAATCCTCGCTCAAGGCAAGGGCAATACCCTAATTTATTTGCAGATGTTGATCGCGATACTTCAGGGTTTAGTCGCTTATTATTGGAACAAACCGAAAAAACCCCCGAGCAACGTGCTCTACAATTTAGAAGTGCTGCCCAACGAGCTTTAGCTCAACCGGGCCGTACTGTACTTATGGGGGTCGGCGGAGATCGAACTATCAGCGATGTGGCGGGAGCTTGGTTCGATGAATTTGAAAGAACTCAAAGACCTGGGATGAGCTCTGCCGAAGCAAACGCCGAACTTTGGCGGCGTGGGGCAATTGCGGTTTACCGCGTGGGGAGTGCTGCCGATATTGCGCGTTTGATCGATGCTCCGGTGGCACCTCATCTTGATCCGGGTGGGATGCAGCGTTTTATGCAAACGGCAGTGGTAGTCCCCTGGACGGTGGTTCGAGCCTCGGGGGTAAGTGTTGACGGCCAAGCAATCGTGAGCAATCGGCCCATTATTCATACGGTGGGATCCATTGCGTCGGGAGCTATTTTTGAAAGAGCGGCAGAGCTTTTTGCAAGTAGGAATTGGTCAAGAGCTCCCTTGCTTCCTTATGCTTTGGGTTTAATTCAACGAGGAATTGGAGTTGGCCTCCGTGGAGCGAAAGTAAAAATTTATATTAATGATGAATTGGTGATGGAAGGAATGGTTGGAGAAGTTTTAAGCAGTCAAAATGCTCAGGTGGCTCGTGTAGGCACCATTCCAAAACCCGGTGGAACTTTTACAACTCTGGCGATTCCCAATAATGTTTCGAATGGCGTGGGAGCCTTAGTTGAGGCCCCTTTGCGAAGTGTTGGACTCCTTGCCGGCATTGATACGACCCAAGGAGAAGGTTTGAGTGTTTTAGCACCAAACATGCAATTAAGGCCCGCCGTGGGTCAACGGTTGAGAGTTTGTTTTGAAAATCCCGAAACAGGCCAACCGATGCCAGTGCCGTGGTTAATGGAGGGAGATGCGATGCCAACGCGTGCTTCCGAAATCAGTATGGAAGTACAAGCTCTCCAGTTACCGGTTTTGGCCGCTCCGGGTTCAATCGAAGTTTATACGAAGAGTTTAGAAGCTTTAAGAAGAGGAGACTATTTACTTTTAGACCAGCCGAGAACGTCGGCTTCTGGAAATCCTCTGCCAACAGAAGGCAGTTCTCGAGGAGTAAATCCGACAGATCAAACTCCCAGGCTTTTAGATCCACGAATCAGTGAGGAGTATGCCGATGCTTTGCGGTCGTGGCCGGTTGCAGCCGCTGTGAGACCCCCGCAAGTTTTGAGTTCGGGACCAGTTATCGCAGCGAGTACTGCGACTTATCCTACTGCTGATTTACATGCGTTGGCTCCTAATGTGAACCCAGCCCACATGCCTGCGGTGGTAGCGCAAGCCCATGGTGTGACGACCCCAGCTCAAATTCCTCAAGTCGCAGAAACGCCCCAAACGGTTTATCAAATGCGCGATTGGGCACAAAGTGAGGCAGGAGCGGAAGCAATTCGGCAATCTCCCGTTGCGCCGAGTATGGGTGCCACAGCAAGTGCCATAGGCCCAGGCCTAGCGGGTGGTATAGTAGGAGGAGCGCTAGGTCATGCGGCATTAACAGCGGTAGGAGTTACTCATGAAGAAAGTCCGAATATCCACGACGGAATTTTAATGGGCCTTTCTCATTTTGCCGCGCGCTTTACGGAGGCGGTGGTGCGGCCTGTGATTAATCAGGTTTCGAGGCTTCCTTATCATCTCGCGAGCGTGGCTACTGAAACTGCAGGCGGTATTTCAGTTTCGCAAATTACTTTTCAACGGTACCCTAATCTCGCTCAGGCCATTCGAGCTTCACTGGCCTCTACCTTTCGTTTCTCTTTGTCGATGCTAAATCCGATGTCGCTAGGAGTAGGGCTCGCATCAGGCCTTGAAGAAATGGGGCCGGGTTTGGCGGTGAATCGACTGACTGATTCGGTTTTATTGCACACCACTTCTCTTTCTAATGACACACGAGGAAATGTTTCGACCGTGGCGATGTTGGGTACAGTAATCACCCGAGCGGTCTTAAGAAAAAGTATTCAAGCTTCTTCAAAAGCCACTCGCGTCATACTTGGGGCTTTTGTATTTGGTTACGTGCTTGATCATGCCTACATGGGTGCTCAATGGTTTGCTTATGGCTCTCGTGCCCCTGCCATTCGGCGCCGTGATCATTCGATTGCGGATCCTCAGCTCCGTGAACATGGATTCTTCTCCTGGCATAACTTAGGATATGTTTTGTGTCCGGAGGCAACGGCGGGATTGATGGCGAATTAATTCACCCGTCCGTCGATCCCTTAAGAAATATTTGACTGGAGAGGGTAGAACTTTTAAAGAGAACCCATGCGCTACTCTCAAATGCTTCTTCCAACCCTTCGCGAGGCTCCGGCCGATGCCGAAGTAATTAGTCATCAACTCATGCTCCGGGCAGGGATGATCCGTAAAATTGCCGCGGGCATCTATACCTATCTTCCACTCGGTTTGCGGGTAATTCAAAAAATTTCAAATATTATCCGTGAAGAGCTCAATGCTGCAGGTGCGCAGGAGCTTTTGCTGCCGATCATTATGCCTAGAGAGCTTTGGGAAGAAACCGGGCGTTGGCCGATTTACGGAAAAGAATTGCTTCGCATTAAAGATCGTCACGACCGTGATTTTTGTTTTGGGCCCACTCACGAAGAAGCAATTACCGATCTGGTCCGCCATACGATTAAATCGTACCGTCAATTGCCCTTAAATCTTTATCAAATCCAAACCAAGTTTCGCGATGAAATTCGGCCACGGTTTGGGCTCATGCGGGGTCGCGAATTTATCATGAAAGATTGTTATAGTTTTGATCTCTCCGAAGAAGATTCGATCAAAACTTATTGGAAGATGTTTGAGGTTTACAAAAAGATTTTTACGCGTTGCGGGCTGCAGTTTCGCCCCGTTGAAGCGGGTACTGGAGAAATCGGGGGCACGCTTTCTCACGAGTTTCATGTCTTGGCCAACTCCGGTGAAGATGAGATTTTTGTTTCTCCCGATCGCGATGTGGCTTTTAGCGTGGATAAAGTCCCTGCCGATAAACTCGACCCTGAAACTAAAAATCCGCTCCAAAGCACGCGTGGCATTGAAGTGGGGCAGGTTTTTTACCTCGGCACCAAATATTCGCAATCGATGAAAGCCGTTTACTTAGATGAAAAAGGCCAAGAAAAATTAATGGTGATGGGTTGCTACGGTATTGGAGTAGGGCGCACGGCCGCCGCTGCCGTCGAGCAAAATCACGACGCGAACGGCATGATTTGGCCACAGGCGATTTCTCCCTTTGATCTCGAACTCATCTCTTTAAATTCAAAAGATTCCGCCGTGGCCGAAGCGTCTCAGAAAATTTATCAGGAACTGAATAGTAAAAAGATAGAAGTCTTGTGGGATGATCGCGACGAAAGCCCGGGTGTAAAATTTAAAGATGCCGATTTGTTGGGGATTCCCTGGCGGATGATTGTTGGCGCAAAAGGCTTGGCCGAGGGTAGTGTTGAATTTAAGAATCGTAAAACGGGAGAAGTCCGGAAGGTCAAATTAGATGCCGTCTGTGCAGAGTGGGAGAACATTACTCGTGCGTGACCCGCTTATCATTGCGCTAGATTTAAATTCCGCCAAAGAAGCGGAAAAACTTATTCAAAAACTAGGTTCTTCGGTTCTTTTCTATAAAGTAGGTTTACGGCTTTTTACGCAAGAAGGCCCCGATTTTATCCGTTATCTCAAATCCAAAAAGAAAAAAGTTTTTTTAGATTTAAAATTTCACGACATTCCTAATACCGTTGCGGGTGCCGTAGAATCGGCTACTCGGTTGGGAGTGGATTTGTTGACCCTTCATGCGTTGGGCGGCTTAGAAATGATGCAGGCTGCGTTAAAGGCCTCTCGCGAAAGCGCCAAACGGTTTAAGAAAAATCCTCCTGAAATTTTCGCCGTCACGATTTTGACCTCTCACGCGCAAATTTCAGATTTGGGAATTAAAGAGTCGATTCCCAAAGAAGTTTTGCGTTTGGCGGGTTTGGCCCAAGAAGCTAAGGTAGCAGGAATTGTGTGTTCGCCCGAAGAAATTAAAATGCTTCGAAAAAAAATATCTTCTTCTATGCAAATCTTAACTCCGGGTATTCGCTTGCCCGGTGACCCTGCAGGAGATCAAAAACGAATTGCAACTCCGAAAGAGGCGTTAAAAGCGGGAGCCGATTACTTGGTATTGGGTAGACCCGTTTATCAATCCCCTCATCCCTTAAAGGCAATTGAGAAAATACGAACGAGCTGTCTAGAATAGGCCATTTCATGAACTCCACTGAATATCTCTACGGAATCAATGTCGCGCGTGAAGTATTAAAAGCCGGGCGCCGAAAAGTTTATAAAGCTTTGATTGCCCGTTCGGAAAAAAATCCGGCCTTTCAAGAAGTTTTGTATCTTTTGCAAAAACAAAAAATTGAAGTGGAAGAGGTCGATCGGCCGCACTTAGAGAAAATTTGTTTAAGCCCTCAACATCAAGGGGTGGTTTTAAAAACAGATGCTTATCCTTATATTGACTTTGAAGATCTTAAGAAAAAACTCGATCTTTCAAAACCTCAATTGTTGTTGGCTTTAGATCAAATTCAAGATCCTCATAATGTGGGGGCTTTGCTCCGGAGTGCAGAAGGGGTGGGGGTAAGCGCGGTTTTGATTCCAGAAAGGGAGTCAGCTTTAATTAATGCGACAGTACTGAAGACGAGTTCGGGGGCTGCAGAATATTTGCAAATTTGTTTGGTGAAAAATCTTGCCCGAGCGCTCGAAGAATTAAAGGAAATCCCTTTCTGGATTTATGGAGCGGAGGGTGAGGCTGCTCAAAATTATAACCGTTGCGATTATGCTTCTCACGCTGTTCTTGTCATGGGTAGCGAAGGGACTGGGCTTAGGCGTTTGGTTAAAGAAAAATGCGATGCGCTGGTTTCG
>CAYWGE010000019.1:11508-14388 GCA_964457215.1 uncultured Pseudomonadota bacterium | reverse complement strand
GCGATATCGGTCAATTCTCCCAAAGTTTTAAGTTCGGCAAATTGGGCTTCATCGTTTGCGTCGGCGATGCAGCCCGGGCGGAGCCCGTCTCCCAAAGAAAACGAAACATCGTAGGCTTTCATGATTTCGCAAATTTCTTCGAAGTGGGTGTATAAGAAATTTTCTTTATGGTGGGCTAAACACCATTTCGCCAAAATCGATCCTCCGCGGGAGACAATTCCAGTCACTCGTTTTGCGGTTAAAGGCACGTATGCTAAGCGCACGCCCGCATGAATCGTGAAATAATCGACTCCTTGTTTGGCTTGCTCTAAAAGAGTGTCTCGAAAAATCTCCCAGGTGAGCTCTTCGGCTTTTCCATTCACTTTTTCTAAGGCTTGGTAGATGGGCACCGTTCCAATCGGTACGGGAGAATTGCGGATAATCCATTCACGAGTTTCGTGGATATTTTTACCCGTCGAAAGATCCATCAACGTATCTCCACCCCAGCGGGAAGACCAAAGTAGTTTTTCAACTTCTTCGTAAATTGACGAAGTGACCGCAGAGTTTCCGATATTGGTATTGATCTTAACCAAA
This sequence comes from uncultured Pseudomonadota bacterium, assembly GCA_964457215.1. Lineage (GTDB taxonomy): Bacteria > UBA10199 > UBA10199 > JADFYH01 > JADFYH01 > CAYLKF01. The sequence continues at coordinate 13,815 of CAYWGE010000019.1, read as the reverse complement.
AAATTTCGGCCGATGATCATCGGTTCAAGCTCAGGATGATTAATGTTTGCGGGAATAATCGCGCGTCCTCGAGCGATTTCATCGCGCACGAATTCAGGTTTTACATTTTCACGAATGGCCACGAATTCCATCTCAGGGGTAATCATTCCCTGACGTGCATAATGCATTTGGCTGAAATTTTTATCGCCTCGAAGTTTTCGCTCTGCAATCCAATTTTTTCGAAGGGCAGGGAGGCCGCGGGTGAGGTCGGGTTTGAAATTAGGCTCGGTGTAAGGACCGGAGGTGTCGTAAATGCGAATCGTGGCATTGTCTATTGGGGCGCGGCCAGCAGCACCCCTACTTGGAGATAAAGAAACTTCCCGAAAGGGAACTTGAATGTCGGGCCGTGAGCCTTGCACATAGATTTTTTTAGAATTAGGAAAAGGACGCGTCATTTCTTCGTCTAGTCCTTGAAGTTGCTCTGCTAAATTTTCTGAGTTTTTCATTATCCAATCACTCCTTCTAAAGGGCTTGAGGCGCTTGCATAAAGTTTTTTAGGAATACGGCCTGCTTCATAAGAAAATCGGCCGGCTTCTACGGCGAGTTTCATTGCTTTTGCCATAGTGACGGGATCTTTTGCACTGGCAATCGCTGTGTTCATCAGGAGTGCGGTGCACCCAAGCTCCATCGCAATAGCGGCATCGGAGGCCTGTCCCACGCCGGCATCCACAATGACTGGAATCTTCGCCTGCTCTAGAATAATACGGAGGTTGTAAGGGTTTCGAATCCCTAAGCCAGAGCCAATGGGCGCCGCAAGAGGCATGACTGCTGCGCAGCCTAAGTCTTCGAGTTTTTTACACACAATAGGATCATCCAAACAATAAGGCAAAACTACAAAACCTTCTTTCACTAAAACCTTAGCCGCCTCCAGAGTGCCTTCGTTGTCGGGGAATAAGGTTTTTTCATCTCCAATTACTTCGAGCTTAATCCAATTTGTATTTAAGGCCTCTCGGGCCAACCGGGCTGTATCGATAGCATCTTGAGCAGTGTAGCAGGCGGCCGTATTGGGAAGAAGGGCAATTTTTTTTGTATCAATATAATTTAAAATCGATTCATTGCCTTTGGCTTTTAAATCCATACGACGCAGGGCAACGGTTACCATTTCAGTGCCGGAGGCTTGATGTGCTGCGCGCATGATTTCGAAATTGGGGTATTTTCCAGTGCCTACGATAAGGCGACTCTGAAATGTTTTATCTGCAATCGAATAAGAACCCATGATCTTCCTTTCTAAGAAACCAGATTTGCCTTGGTGGCCGAGAGGCGTTCGAGTGGATTCCATATTTCTTACCCGCCACCCACGGCATGGACAATCTCAATTTTGTCGCCTTCTTTTAATCGGATCTTTAAGATCTCAGAACGAGGAATTACCGTGCGATTAACAGCGATAGCACATGAAGAAAGATTTAAGCATTGTTTACGGAGTAAACTACCTAAATCTTCTTGTTCGGAGATCTCCAGAGAAGTGCCATTTAAAAGGATTTGCATGATCAAAGCTGTAGCACTGCCTTTTTTACTCTGTCAATTAGCCTCGCGAAGGCTTTTTGTGGGAAGATTTGAGAGAATTGAGTTGTTCCAGGCGTTTTTGAATCTCTTCCCCTTTGGTGCCCGGGGGAGGGTAGAGGCTCGTCCATTCTTCGTATTGTTTTCCATTCCACACATAAATACGGCGATCAAACAGGCGATTACCTTGCCCATCGTGCCCTTGATCAAAGACCATTGCAAAATCGACATAGCCCTTTGTTTTATGGGGAAGAGTTAAAAAACCCCAAGGCGTGAGAGACGTGATTTTTCCACTGGCTAAGAGCAAGAGCTGCCAGCTATTTTTCTTAGATTTATTTTGCTGAAGAATAAAAACATGACACGTGTGTGTGATGCCACAGGCATTTTTGGGAATCACCACCCATTCAGCTTTGCCGTCGTCGTTAAAATCAAAGGAATGAAGATCTTCGTTCGGAATATCTTTGGATTGATAGAGCGGTGTATTGCCAAAGCTCGAGTTAACGACGTGAATCATCTCTTCTTCACTAATGGGGATTTCTTGCGCGTTTGAAGGCGTTGCAAAAAGCAGTAAGAAGCTAATCAAAAAGAGAAAAAAAGGCATTACAGACTCCAACTTTCACCTGGCTCAAGGATTTTTACCTGCGCATTGGGTTTTTCTTTGAGAAGTTGTTCTAACCATTCCCGAGGAGCTTCTGGGAGTTCAGCTGAAATCTGAAAAACGCCCCAATGGTAGGGAATCATGACTTCCGCTTTTAAATCGGCAAAGGC
>CAYWGE010000019.1:0-11498 GCA_964457215.1 uncultured Pseudomonadota bacterium | reverse complement strand
CCTGTGTTTCATAAACCAGCGGGGAGCATATGCGCCAATGGGAAGTAGGGCGGCGTTAATCGAGTGTTTGGCAGCAACCTCGTGAAAGTGTTCTCCATCTCCATAGGCCGTGTCTCCCGGAAAATAAACTGTGCTTCCATTTTTCTCAAATACATAGCCGGCTGTATCTCGCCAAGTCAGTCCACATAAACGAAAACCGTGATGTTTTACCGGAATTCGGTGAATCGTAATGCCGCCGACCCGAGCGGAGCCCTCTTTGGGAATTTCAATCACGGGGTTCCGAAGATGCTTTTGAATAAAAGGTCCTAAACCTTGAGGGACCACAATGGGGGTATGAACAGAAAAATACTTATAACTGAATAAATCTAAGTGGTCGTAATGGGCATGCGTAACGGTGATCGCTGTAAGCTCTGGAAGATTTTCGGGTAAGATGCCGGGAGGTTTTTCGCGTTTAGCAATCCACAGTTTGCGAGAGAAGTTTGGATCGGTCAGAAGATATTCCCCGTCCATTTCGATGAGATTTGTGGCATGTCCAATCGATGTAATTTTAAGTTTTGACATTCTCTCTTTCCTTAGAATAGGAAAGCTAACGCGTAAATAAAAATAATCGAAGTTTTTTCTAACCCTAAAGAAGCTGGACTAAACTCTCCCAATCTCTAGAATCGTCTTTTATGCCATTTTTTCGTCCTACTTTTTGTGAAATTGATTTAGCGGCGCTTCGCCATAACTATCAGGCTCTCAAAGCTTGCGCTCCTAATCAAGAGGTCTTAGCAGTGGTAAAGGCCAATGCTTATGGGCATGGGGCGGTAGTCGTTGCCCGCGCGTTAGAGGCAGAGGGTGCCACTACTTTTGGGGTAGCCACGATCGAAGAGGGCTTAGAGCTTCGCAAGGCGGGTATTTCTCGTCCTATTTTATGCTTTGGCGGGGCTTTTAAAGCTTCAGCAAAAGATCTGCTCGAATATCAAATCATCCCGGTGATTTTCGAAGAAGAAACGCTTCGACGTTTGTCTCAAGAGCTCTCGGGCACTACATCGATTTTGCCATTCCATTTAAAAATTGATACGGGCATGGGGCGTTTAGGAATCTTTCCTAAAGAGGTTTCTCATTACTTGAAATTAATTCAAGAATCTCCCTCTTTGAAATTAGAAGGGGTTTTAACTCATTTAGCTTCGGCCGATGAAGAAAATCCGCATCCCACTGAAGAACAATATGCCCATTTTCAAGAAGTACGCGAGAAAATTGCAGAACAAATGCAGGTGCCTTTTTTTCACATCGCCAATAGTGCGGCATTGATTGAGAAGCGTGTGAACCATACGAGCCTGGTGCGGCCTGGGATCGCCTTGTACGGCGCTTATCCCAACCCTCGATTCAAATCTCAAATTAAACTAGAACCTGTCTTGAGTTGGAAAACAGAGATCATTTCATTAAAAGAATTTCCTTCGGGAGCGGCGCTTTCTTACGGGGCCACTTATTATACTTCTCGTCCCAGTAAAATTGCGATTATAGCTTTAGGTTATGCGGATGGTTATTCGCGTTCCTTCTCAAATTGTGGCGAAGTGTTAATTCGCGGACAACGGGCCCCTGTGGTGGGGCGTGTGTGTATGGATTTGACCCTGGTGGATGTCACCGATATCCCTTACGCGGCTTTAGGGGATGAGGTGGTGGTAATTGGTAAACAAGGAGAAGAAGTTTTATTGGCCGAAGAATTAGCCAGTAAAATCAAAACTATTTCCTATGAAATTTTTTGTGGTATTGCGAGCCGAGTGCCCCGATTAGCGGTTCGGGCGCAATCGATGCCAAACTAAAGTGTTTTTTAAAAAAGGATTTTTATGCAGGATGTTTTGATTCGTCGAGCATTGATCAGTGTTTCTAGAAAAGAGGGATTAGTCGAGCTTGCCCAACTTCTTCATTCTCTGAATGTTGAAATTCTTTCTACCGGTAATACGGCAGAGATTTTAAAAAAAGAAAATATTCCCGTGCTGAAAGTCTCGGATTTTACGGGCTCTCCCGAAATTTTAGAAGGTCGAGTGAAAACGCTTCACCCCAAGATTCATGGGGGCTTGTTAGGAAAGCGCCAAGATCCTAAACACCTTAAAGAGATGGAAGCTAATCAAATTCTTCCGATTGATTTAGTGGTGGTGAATCTTTATCCCTTTGAAGAAACGATTTCGAATCAAGGAACCTCTTTAGGCTTAGCCATTGAAAATATCGATATTGGCGGGCCTTCGATGATTCGCTCGGCAGCCAAAAATTTTGAATCAGTTACCGTCGTGGTAGATCCGCGCGACTATTCCCGTTTAAGTGAAATATTAAAGAAGAATGAAGGAAAGGTCGATCGCTCCAGTCGTTTTTATTTTGCGCAAAAAGCCTTCTCTCACACCGCAGCTTACGATGGCGCGATTAGTAATTATCTGACTAGTATCGCGGAATGCGAAGCCGAAGAAGTGCCTCAAGCTCAGGCCTTTCCTCAAGTCTTGAATTTGCAAGCCCAAGGAATTTCACTGCTCCGCTACGGAGAAAATCCCCATCAAAAAGCGGCTTTCTATCGCTTTGAAGGCATTAATGAACCTTGTATTGCCAATGCTTCGATTCTTCACGGAAAAGAGCTTTCTTATAATAATATTCTCGATCTAGATTCCGCGTTAGATACCGTCAAAGAATTTGAAGATATCGCCTGCGTCATTATCAAACACAATAATCCTTGTGGAGTGGCGTTAGGCGATTCGGTTCGCGAGGCTTTTGAACGTGCAAAAGCTTGTGATCCTACTTCGGCTTTTGGGGGAATCGTTGCCGTTAATGCTCGTGTTGATTTAGAGTTTGCCCAAGAATTCAATCAAACTTTTTTTGAGGCGTTGGTGGCTCCTGATTATGATCCTCAAGCTTTAGATCTGCTCAAAACTAAAAAAAATCTCCGTATCTTAAAAACGTCTTTTTCAAAGCAGTGGAAAGCAGAGAACTTGGAGCTTCGAAAAATAGTGGGGGGCTTACTGCTGCAGAATCGAGATTTAGGAAAAGTCGATGTGAATCAATGCAAAGTGGTCAGTAAACGTGCGCCCAGCTCGGCCGAGCTTAAGGCTTTAGATTTTGCCTGGAAGGTTGCCAAACATGTGAAGTCGAACGCCATTATTTTTGCAAAACCCGGACGTACCATAGGAATTGGGGCAGGACAAATGAGCCGAATCGATTCGGTCAAGCTGGGCGGAATCAAGGCCCAAGAGACGCTTCAAGGGTCAGTACTTGCCTCTGATGCTTTTTTTCCTTTCCGAGATGGCATCGATGAAGCTGTTAAGTTTGGGATTACAGCGGTGATTCAGCCGGGTGGCTCGGTGCGCGATGAAGAAGTCATTCAAGCGGCCAATGAGCATAATCTTGCCATGGTTTTTACGGGCATGCGGCATTTTAGGCATTAAGACGGAGTTGTGAAATATGAATATCCTCCTTTTAGGCTCGGGCGGCCGAGAACATGCCTTAGCTTGGAAAATCAAACAAAGTTTGCGCTTAAAAAAACTTTTTATCGCCCCGGGCAGTGATGCCATGGCGAATCTTGGTGAATGTGTTGTTCTGGATATCCTTTCGCCCGAAAAAGTGGCGGAGTTTGCTCTTCATCACAAGATCGATTTAGTTGTGGTAGGTCCCGAAGCTCCCCTAGTGAACGGAGTGGCGGATGCCTGTTTAAAACAAGGAACTCCCGTTTTTGGACCCTCCTCTCAAGGGGCGCGTCTTGAGGCGTCTAAAGCGTTTACCAAAGAACTTTGCAAAAATAATAATATTCCCACGGCTTCCTACGAAGTTTTTGAGAACCCTTATTCCGCAAAATCATACTTAAAAAATCAAGAGTTCCCCCTTGTGATTAAAGCCGATGGTTTAGCTGCAGGCAAAGGGGTTATCATCGCTGAGAATCTTTCCCAAGCCGAAGAAGCGATTGACGAAATTTTGGTAAAGAAAACAGTGGGAGATCAATGTAAGCTGGTGATCGAGAGCTTTTTGCAAGGGGAAGAAGCCTCATTCATGGTAGTGACTGACGGAAAAACGGCCCTGCCCTTAGCCACCAGTCAAGATCACAAAAGAATCTTTGACGGCGACAAGGGGCCTAATACCGGTGGAATGGGCGCTTATTCTCCTGCTCCGATTGTGAGCCCCGATACTTTCGAAGCCACAATGAAAACTATTATTGAACCGACTTTAGAAGGATTTCAGAAAGAAAATATTTCTTATCAGGGAGTTTTATACGCAGGGCTCATGATCGAATACGACAAGCCTTCCTTGTTAGAGTACAATGTTCGCTTTGGAGATCCAGAATGTGAAGTGATTTTACCTCGGATGAAATCCGATCTGGTCGAATTGATGTTGGCAACCGTTGAAGGGCGTCTTTCAAAATATAAAATCAGCTGGCATGAGAAATCTTGCGTGGGTGTGGTCTTAGCGGCAGAAGGTTATCCGGGAACCCCTACGAAAGGGGACGTGATCGAAGGGATAGAGCAAGCAGAGAACTTAGAACAAGTGCAGGTGTTTCATGCTGGGACGATTTTAAAAGACGGTAAATGGCTCACAAACGGTGGTCGGGTTTTATTAGTGAGTGCGCTCGGAGACTCTTTGCAAGAGGCAGTAGATCGGGTGTATCGAGCGGTTTCAAAGATCCACTGGCGAGGAATGCAATATCGCAAAGATATTGCTGCTAAAACCCTACTTTTGAAATAACATGGAACTTTCCCAGTTCATTCGTTTATTAGATCAGGGAGAAATCAGCGACATCACCTTACGCCCTCATTGGAAAAAATATATTTTCTCCATGTTTTTGAGTCTTGTTTTTGTGGGGATTGGATTCCTCATGATTTTTTCCAAACATTCTTCTTTAGAAACTGTGGAGATTTTGTTTTTTTCAATTTCTGTGCGGAGCATGGGATGGATAGATTTATTCTTTTTTGGATCGATTTTTTGCATTTTCCTTTTCTCTTTAAGTTCTCATCGCAACTTAGGATTAACCCTTAATTCTCAAGGCTTCTACACCACCACCTTGTTTAAAGTTTCTCGAAGCTTTTCTTGGTTAGAAATCGATTTTTTTGTTCCAGGAAAATTAGGGCGTTTAAAAACCGTATTTTTTTCTTATGTGCCGAGTCATCCCGAAAAAGGAAAATGGCTCACGCGCCTGACTCAAACCATGACTTTAGATCGCAGCTCTGGGATAACGGCGGATGCTTGTTTGCCGGACACGTACGGGTTAAAACCCGAAGCGTTATGCGATTTACTCAATCGTTGTCTGATCCTTTCTCGTGAAAAAGACAAAAGATAATTTCATTTAACACTTCATTGACATTTATAGAGCTCTTTTCATAAAGAGGGGCCCTATGACTAAAAAAACCGTTTCACCCTTCAAGGGTCTTCATTACAACTCTGAAAAAATCAAAAATATTGCGGAGGTGGTAGCGCCCCCCTACGATGTAATCGATGATGCTTTAAGAGAAAAACTCTATGAGAAAAGTCCTTTTAATGTGGTGCGCCTGATTCTCACGAAAGAAGACGATGCTCAAAAAAATAAGTATGAAGTAGCCAAAGGTTATTTAGAAGATTGGCAAAAACAAAATATTTTGGAGCGTGACTCTGAACCCCAAGTTTATATTTACCATCAAACCTATCGTTTAGACGACGGCAGAGAGCTCACGCGTAAAGGCTATATCGCAGCACGTCGTTTAGAATCTTTCGATACCGGGCGTATTCGCCCTCATGAGCATACCTTTGCAGGGCCCAAAGCGGACCGAATGCATTTGATCAAGGCGACTCAAGCCAACCTTTCCCCCATCTTTGGAATTTATGGAGACCCTGGAAAAAAAGTTTTGAACTTACTCGAAAACGCTGCGGGGAAAAAACTCTTAATCGATATTAAAACCGACGATGGAAATCGGCATCAAGTCTGGGGTGTTTCGGATGCACAGATCTTAAAGCAAGTGAATGAGGCCATGGAAGATAAAGTGGTATTTATTGCAGATGGTCACCATCGCTATGAAACCGCCTTGGGGTATAGGGATTATTTGAAGGCCGAAGGAAAACTAAAAAATGAAAACGATGCAGCCAATTTTGTCATGATGTATTTATGCCCCATGGAAGATGAAGGCTTGGTGATTTTACCCACTCACCGGGTGCTGGTTGAAAAATCAAAAATTTCTTGGCCGAGTGCCCTCGAAAAAATCAAAAAACATTTTGAAGTAAAGGAATATGCCGCATCGGATTCGGCACAAGCCTTAAAGGATTTAGAAAATTCCAAACAAGACATTGCCTTTTTGCTTTCTACCGCAGAAGGAAAATCCTTCTTAATTAAAACGAGCCCTCAAAAAGTGGCGCAAATTGACGTTCTCTCGAAGATTCCCGATGCAGTTCGAAATTTAGATGTCACTCTTTTGCATAAATATTTGCTCCCCCAAGTGTTTGAGATCAATTTAAGCGAAGGGGATGAGGCAAAGAAAATCCATTACGTCAAAGATACTCAAGAGGCTTTTGAGGCCCCTCAAAAAGCTCAGGCTTTTTTAAGTTTTATCTTGAACCCTACCAAAATGAAGCAAGTGGAAGACGTATCGAATATTGGCGAGCGTATGCCCCACAAATCGACTTTCTTTTATCCAAAGCTTCTTTCAGGACTTTTATTTAATCCGTTGGATTAGTCGGGGAGCTTTTGCCGCGTAATTCAAAGCGCAAATTCTGAATCGGACAATCTTTTAAGTGTTGGTGAATTTTTTGCAGAAGCATGGCTTTCATCAACGTGAGCTCATTCATCCAGGCATGAGATTCTACCCCGATGACTAAGGTGTTTCCCTGCACACGCACTGGGGTTGTTTTTTCGGCAATTTTAGGCCCTACAATCTGAGGCCACTCATTCCAGAGAGAATATTTCTTAATTTTTTGCGCGAGCCCTAAGCCTTTTAGAGTGCTGTTTAAGATATCTTCAATCGATTGAGGTTTTTTGTTGCCCATGGTTTTTACTCTCGTGTTTCATCATTTTGTCGTCCGTACCCGTTAGGGTACACCCGGACTTGGTCATGGTTTTCGACTCCCGTCTCTGGTTTCTTTCCTTATAAAAACACATTGACATTGTCATGTTTTTTGACGATTTACACTGCTCATTTTTTATATATATTTCGTATTCCCAATTCTTCTATTTTTTGAGAGAATTCCACGATCTGAGGGAGGTCTTATGAATAAGAAAGAATTAAAGCGGTTTAAAGAAATTCTTTTGGAGAGAAAGAAAGAGTTGTTAAGAAGTGCTCAAAGCACTCGAGAGACAGGGCTTGTGGTCGATACCGATGATTTGCCCGATGAAGTCGATTTAGCCTCTTCCGAGGCAGATCAATCGATGAACCTCTTGCTTCGCGATCGCGAAAGAACTTTAGTTAAAAAAATTGATAAGGCCTTAGTTAAAATTGAACAAGGCGATTATGGTGTTTGCGAGTCTTGTGGCGAAGAAATTGGCGCTAAACGTCTAGAAGCCAGACCTGTTACGGATTTGTGTATTCGCTGCAAGGAAGAGCAGGAACGCGTCGAACGCAACTACGCGGAATAGAACCCCCTCATTTTTTTAATCTAATTTGTTAAGAGGGAATTTTCGCGGGCGGCAGCGAGAGCCGCCATCTTTGCGAGTAAAAAAGATACTTTCAATAAATTCGCTTTTTCCGCACAATTCAAAAAAGGCTCTTCATGAGGCTCATCAAGCTTATGAAGGCAGAGGCACGAAAAGGCCATGCCTTGGGTATTAAGCGAGCTCCATTCGTCTTTTTCTTCGTTGAGACGAAAAAATCCACCGATAGTTTGATCTCCCACCATATACACAACAGGTTCCATAGGATAACTACTATAAGAGTCGATGGTCGGAATTCCTTCTTGGATTAAAAATTCGCTGGGATTTGAACCTCCTTTAGAAGAGAGGAGTTTGTTGCGAAGACGACGATTCATATTGAGCACTTCTTCACCACTACTTACATAAGCAATCCCCATTCCATAAGTCCCGGAATTATTTTTAATAAAAACATAAGGTGAGGCAGAAATTTTGTATTCTGTGTATTTTTTTTGAATTCGGCCAAGCACCTCGTCTACTTTCTGAGCTAATTTTTGTGAGGAAGCGCTTTCGCCTAGCTGAATATCCAAGATCAGTTCTTGTTCACAACTTAAAAGCCAAGGATCGAGTCCGCAAATTTTCCCCACTTCTTTACAAACTTTTTCATAAAGATAAAAATGAGAACTTTTTTGCCTTGTATACCAACCGAGCGCCATTGGAGGAATCACGGACTGCTCAATTTTTTCAAGTAGAGCATGAGGACCCGAAGAAAAATCATTGTTTGAAATGATCAAATCCGGAGTCCATCCTTCTTTTGTCTGTAGCTGATTCGCATTGCGCTGAAGGGCATGAAGAAAGATGGAAGTGTTTGGAAGATTTAAGGGGCCTGTCGTTTCGACTTGAGGGTGGCCCACTTCCACTTCTCGGCCGGTTTGTTTTAAGATTTGAGAAAGGCGTTCAATATTTTCAAAATAAAATTTATTTCGCGTATGTGCCTCTGTAAAAATGAGAACCTTTTGAGATTCTGGAAAGAATTTTTGAAGATAATTCTTAAAATGATGGACTGCCTGAGCCGTATAAGCTTTGCATAGATTATTGAAACCTGCGGGATAAAGATTGGTATCAACCACTGAAATCTTTTCGCCAGAGTTTCGAATATCGCAGGAGAGATAAAGAAGGGGGGGGGTTTTTTCAAATTCGTTATGAAAATAGCGGCTTAAAGCTTCTTCATGATCGCTTAATTTTTGAGAAATAAGATGAAGTGACATAGTGTTTTTATCCTTATCATAAAGTCTTCGCTAACAAAAATAAGCTTTCTTATCAATATTGCAAGAACGCCTTTTTAAGGAACCGAAGGGTGAAAAGAAAGGGGCGCTTCGTAATGCCACAGAGAGAAATCTCCCGATTGGGCCACAAGCTTTAAATGGGGTATACTTTGAAGGTTTCTCCAAAAATCTTCGGTAGGGCTATTAACTAGCCAGTAATCATAATATTGGGCGCTTTGAAAAATAGTGGCCATAGCTTGCTCGCGCCATAAGCCGCAAGGAGGAGTGTCGAACAACCATCCCTTTCCACATTTTTGAACAAATGCATTCGATGGGTAGTCTTCTAAGGTTGCGGGAAAATAGTTTTCTTCATTGAGAAGGGGTTTGCGCAGCGGCATTAATTTAGGAAGTGCAAATAAATAAGGAGAAAAAACAACGCGATCGTTTTCATAATCGGCCCAAACATGAACCATATTCCAGTTGAGCAAGGCATGTCCTTTGAGATCAAAGCTGATTGGATATAACCGCGATACGGGAGGGAGTTGACTCAATACTTTTTTGGCGTCTTGTATTCCCGGACTCAGTTGAAACATTCCCCAAGAAACTCCGGCAGAGACCATTAAAAAAGTAAGAAAGGCGAAGTAGACGATCCTTTTTCTCCAAAGGACCGCTAGACCTCCGAGGCTTAAAGGTAGAAACAAGAAAATGTAAGGTAAAAAACGTTCATTGGCATGGGCGCTTCCTCCACCGCCGCGGGGGAAAATAATATAAAAAAATAAAGCCATGAGCCATAAGGCATTTTTTGAAAAACCTTGAGTGCGTAAATTCTTAAAAGTAAGGACTGCTAAAATCAGGAGAAAAGGAAGCGGAACGAGAAGGTTGAACACCGAATAACCCATAAAATTGAAATGGAGTAAGCCTCCCAGCGCAGCGGGGATGTCATTAAAAGTATAGGGTGTTTGGTTACCAATCCCTGTTCCAAAAAGAGGGAGTACAAAGCCCAAGCACAAGAAGAAAAGTACAATGGCTATATAAGGAAAAAGATTTTTCCAATCGTTTCTCCAGGCGACAAAGCCTTGAGTCCCCAGGGTGATACTGAGAATAATAAAGGTAAAAGGATGAGCAAGTTGGCCTACCCAACAAATTAATAGAAAAAAGAAGACATACTTCCAGTTTTTTTTCTGCATGCCTTTCTGAACTAAAGTTAAGGCAATGAGAGTGATCGAAACGGAGGCCAAAAAATTATAAAATCCTCTTAAATAAAGTGGATGAAATAAGACGGGTAATATCAAAGGCCAAAGATCGTCATTTTCCACTGACCAGGCACTTAAAAATACACGGTAAAAAAAGAGTAAACTGATAAGAAAAAAACTTACGAAGCATTTTTCGTAGGTGTCGATCGATAAAAATTTTTTGAAAGGAAGATAGAGTAGCGAAAAAAGAGTGTTGGTATTGAAAGGGCCCAGGCCACTTTCGTAAACTTTTGCCTCGAGAGGGCTTGAATCTAAACGGCTCAAAATAAGGGTGCCTTTTTTATGGTTAGGCCCGTCTTGTGTGTGGAAAGGGGTAAAGAAGACAACTCCGATGAGAATCAGGAGGCTGATACAAAAAAACAGGGGGTAGGATTTTTTCAAGGAGATCTCCGAAGGCTTTAGTTTATCTTATGTGATTTTCTCTTTCTGTCATTCCCGTGAAAACGGGAATCCATTGATAAATGACTTTAAAATGGATCCCCCGATCAAGTCGGGGGATGACAAAAATTATTTTTGAGATGTCTTCTAATAAATGCGCAGAAACTTCAATCTTCGACTTTTAATATCTTTAAGTAAATTCTCCTTACAGCTTCCCGTGTGTTTTGAAAATGATCCAGCAGAGAACTTTGCGAATTTTCACCCATCACTTCAGCTAAATTTTCTAAAATATGACTCTCGGGATCGATATAACCCTCACGTAAATCAAAATTGACTTCCATGCGCGTTTCTAAGAGCCGATAAAAAAGATAGGCTTCTCGCAAAATAGTATAATCTTCTTTTTGAAGAACGCCTCTTTCTCCCATTTTTTGCAGGGCTTCGAGTGTATTCCCAATTAGAAAATTTTCAAAAACTTTTCCAGTTTTGAGTTGGAGATATTGGACCGCAAACTCGATATCGACTAAACCTCCCATCCCCAATTTGTAATGAAGACGTCTCGCATTTTCGCGTCCGTTTTCTTTTTCCATTCGAAGTCGCATGTGATGAATTTTAGTGTTTAAATCGGTGGGAAAATCTTTTGAAAAAATGACTTGTTGGAAAAGAGCCTTTAAAGAAGCCCCAAAGGTGGAAGAACCCGCTACAAAGCGGGCTTTGAGTAAGGCCTGTTTTTCCCAGAACTGGGCTTTGTTGCGTTGATAATCAACATAAGCATTCAACGAAGAAACCAGAGCGCCTTGGTTGCCCGAAGGCCTAAGCTGAGTGTCAATTTTATAGGCATAACCATGAAAAGTGTAAGCGGTGAGGAAGGAAATAAATTTTTGAGCTAAAAGAATATAATATTCTTTATTACTAATTTTTTTGCGTCCTCGTGTTTCTCCATCGCGAGTGTAAAGAAAGATTAAGTCTAAGTCGGAGCCATAATGAATTTCTTCTCCGCCCAGTTTGCCTAAACCCACGATGACAAATTCCGATTCCCCCCAGTTGCCCAAATTATCGGTATAA
>CAYWGE010000018.1:0-14670 GCA_964457215.1 uncultured Pseudomonadota bacterium | reverse complement strand
ATCGTAAATATATAAACCCTCTTGGGCTTTGGTAGTCGATTTAATATTCCAGCGCAGCAGGGGACGATTCAACGCTTTCGAGATGGACCCGGCAAGGAGGGTTTTGCCGGTGCCCGGTTCTCCTTTTAAGAGTAGTGGACGGCCAATAGCCAAAGCCACATTCACCACTTCTTGAAGGGCGGGGGAGGCGACGTAATCTTGAGTTCCTTGATAGGTTTGTTTCATGCGAAGTAGTTAGCGGAAGGCGAAGGGGAGAATCAATAAGAATTTTTAAAGAAGGTTTTTAAAACTCGTGAGAGTAAAATCCATTTTTTTGAGTAACAGCTTGAATTCTGAGCTACAAAGAAAACTTAATTCTCGAACCCGTTGATAGCGAAGAGGATCGTTAAAGTCTTTTTCTGCAAGCCCGCCCGGATGCATCATAATTTCTGCAATCGGTTCTTCGATACGCTGCAGAAGTTTTTCCCATGCGGCAAGTTTATCTGAATTCTTGCCTAAACTGAGCCCATAAAAAGGAAGAATACGTGCAGAAGTATTCTTCCAGTGTTTTTTTTGCCGAAAGAAAAGAAGCTTTAAAAAAGATCGAGCAAAAAAGCGTGAGCCTCCCGATTCGAGAGGTAATCTCACAAAAGGAATTTTTTTCTGCCGTATAAATTCCAAAAATGGTTTTGTAATAACGGGTAAGAGATGAACATGTTGATGCCCGTCTACATGGCTTGGAGTTTTTTTATATTTTTCGAAAATTTTCCATTGGGCTTCGAGCTCCAATTCTACTTCTGCACTCTGAATCTTTCCAAGAATGCAGCGCTCGATGAGCTTCGGAAGAGGGTAGAAGTGGCCATTATTTTGAACTAAAGAAGAAACTCTCTCAGAAGAGCAAACTGGCAACCCTTCACTTAAATTAAAATGCCATCCCAAATCGAGAGTGTTGTTTGAAAGAAGCTCGAAACTCTTCTCAATTCCAGGAAAATTTACCAAGGCCGTCGTTGCATGCACCCCACCTTGAGTGTGAGCATGAAGAATCCCTTGAGAGATTTCAGGAGAAAAACCAAAGTCGTCGGCATTGATAATGATCTGACGCATTCATTCCTTTTTTAAATAAAATTCATTGGAAGAAAGTACTTTGCCTTCTCTTTCAAAAACAATGCGGTATTTGCCCCATTTTTGTATATCTTGCAGGCATATAATTTTCTCAGGGTTTAAAATCAAAGGCTCCTGAGGGGATAAAGTGTTACAAGAGATCCATTTTCCTCGCCAAAAATGTTCCAATTTTAAATTTTTAATACTTTGAAGAGTTTGAGAGTTTGAAACACTCCAGTGGAGTGCGGGAGAAGTTTGGGGGTCATAGTCGTTTTGGGTGCTGGTAAGTTGAATCGTCGCTTCGGGATCTAAAACACCCACGAGTTTTCGAGAGGAGTAATTTTCACCCCATTGGCGTACAGGCCCTAGATCAATGTGGACAAAATCTAAAGGCCCATAATAGCCCACACCGCCACTTTTTAAACTTTGAGCATAATCGCGTAAGGTTTCTTCTCTAATTTCATCGAAATGAATATCCATTGCCTTACCTTGAATATGGAGGCTGGATGGGCTGACTGTGTGGCCTGTTTTAAGGAGGGAATCGTTCAATTCTTTGCGACGATAGCCTGAAATAATCTCTAAGGTGTCTACCGCAAAATGATCTTGAATGAAGTCTAAAAGATCTAAAAGGTGAGGGTCGATGGGTTTGATCTCCGAATTGTCTCGGGATCTTAAGAGGTGATTAATCTTACCTAAAGCCTCGGGTTCATAGCCTCGTGCGTCACGAAATTGAATCTCTAAAAACTCGTCCAAATGGTAGTTAAACAGGCGGATTTTTCCATCCCCTTGAAGGGCTTGAGTAAGACCTAAGGTGGGAAAGAAAACTAGAAAAAAAACGAGCAAGATTAAGGTTAAAATTTCTCTCATTTTGGTCATATTTTTTAAGTATAAATCCTTTATAAAATAGATATTTATAAAGTAAAACCTCTAGAAAAATTATCAACTCCATTTTAAGGGGGTTTTACGGATATTTTAAGCTTCCCATTTTGAGCTTTTTTTAGTACAGAGCCCAGATGCTTAATCGACGCCTTTTATTTATACTCATGCCTACCTTATGGATGCTTTCAGCCTGCGCGGGTCACCCCATTGGTAAGGCTCCTGTTCATTCGGAACCTTTCCGAGAAGATCCTTCTTATGTGGTTTATCAGGTCCAAGAAGGAAAGGCCTCGTGGTATGGCCCAGGGTTTTATGGGCGTAAAACGGCTTCAGGAGAGCGTTTTCAAAATGATAAACTGACTTGTGCCCACCGTAGCCTACCTTTTGGAACTCTTCTTCAAGTAACTAATCTCCAAAATGGCAAAAAAATTAATGTTACCGTCAATGATCGTGGTCCTTTTATCTATACTCGTATCTTAGATCTTTCTTATGCAGCCGCCAAGGAACTCGATATTATCCATCCTGGAGAAGCTAAAGTAGAAGTACGGTACGTCATTGAAGGAAATCCAGTACTTGCCAAAGATCTTTCAAGTAAAGAGCAAACCGTTTCGAGTAATTAACTCTATTTCTTCATCCATTCCCCTAATTTTGCAAAAGGTGATTTTGCAGGCTCGGTACTTTTACAGGTACAAGGCGTTTCATTTCGATTCACCCCGCACTGCGGACATAAGCCTTTGCACTTTGGACGACATAATTTTGAAATAGGCTCATTAATCAAGATTTCTTCGGTAAAAATGTCTCCTAAATCAATTTCGTCTTTTTTATAATAGCTAAAGTCGAGATCATCGGCCGTGACTTCTACTTCAAGGGATTTTTCGATCTCTTTTTGACGTTTAGAATCAAAGAGAGGCACTAAAGTCCTGTCGCAATGAAGGCGAAGGGGAGAAACATAAGGCTGACTGCAACGATCGCAAACGAAGTGTAAGTCGAGCGCAATGTCTCCTTCAAATTGAAGGTTGTTCAGTGTTTTAATCACCCGAAACTTCCCCTGCACGGGAGAGTCTTTTAAATATCTTTCCTCTAAATTTTGAGTGAGTTTTTCGGTGACCCAAGAATCTTTTTCACTGAATTCGATTTTTAACCCCTCATCGGGAAGTCTAGAAGCGGAGATTTTCATGGTTTTGGGCTCTTGTTTTCAACCTTTCCTCAACCTCTCTTGCTCAGCGCAGTAGTTGGGTTGGGGCAGGTTTTCGTAAGATTTAGTTTTTGGAAAAATACCAAGTCAAAAAACAAATGACAAGCTTAAGATCTCTACGTACCATAAGAACATGTCTCAAAGCCCTTCGCTTCGTTTCCGATTTTTGTATGCGTACCGAGTGAGTGCCCAAGTTTTTGGCAGCTATCTTTTGCTTTGGGCAGCACGAAAACTCTTTGGGGCTTCTCGTTTAGAAAAACAGACTGCTAAAGTTCATGAGCGCAATGCAAAACGAATTTTAAAGGCCATCCTACGTTTGAAGGGATTATTCATCAAAGTAGGGCAGATGCTAAGCATTTTAACTACTTTTTTGCCTGAGGTCTTAACGCAGGAATTAGAAGGCTTGCAAGATGCGGTCCCTGCCCATCCCTACGACAAGATCGAAAAAAGGTTTATCGAAGAATTCCAAAAAACTCCGGACCAGCTTTTTAAAAGTTTTGAAAAAACTCCTATCGCCAGTGCGTCTCTTGGACAAGTGCATGCTGCGGTAATGTCTGATGGAACCCGAGTCGCTGTAAAAGTTCAGTATCCTGAAATCGAAGAGATTGTGCGCATCGATCTTAAAACTTTAAAACGAATCTTTGGTTTTTTGCATTTGTTGTTTCCTAATTACGGACTGCGTCAGATTTATTCTGAAGTTGCGTCGATTGTTTCCCAAGAACTTAGTTTTAGCGCCGAGGGGAAAAATTTAGAAAGAATCGGTCAAAATTTTCAAGAAGAGACTGATTTTCTTTTTCCAAAAGTTTATTGGAATTTAAGTAGTGAACGAGTCTTGACGCTTCAATTTATGGAAGGGATTAAAATTTCAAATCTCGAAGCGTTAAAATCCTTAAAGTTAAATCCCAGCGAGGTGGCCAGTAAAATTATCCATGCCTATTGCCGGCAGATTTTTATTGATGGCTTGTATCACGCCGACCCTCACCCTGGAAACTTTATGGTTTCTGCCGAAGGCAAAATCATTTTCATGGATTTTGGAGCCGTCGCTCGCATCTCTGAAAATATGAGGCGGGGCGTGGCAAAGTTTATTGAAGGCATTATTCGCCGTGATAATCGAGTAATTAGCCAAGCCATGAAGGAAATGGGGTTCATCGCCAAAGAAGAAAATGAAGAAGTTTTTGATCGTTTAGTTGAGTTTTTTTACGACCGTTTGAAAGATTTGAAGTTAGAAGATATCAAGCAGCTGAATTTAAGCAATGTAGGGAATTTAGAAGATCTTATTGAGTTTAAACGTTTAGATGTGAGCTTAAGCGAACTTCTCCAGACCTTTAACGTGCCCAAAGATTGGGCTTTAATGGAAAGAGCCTTGATTTTGCTCTTCGCCTTAACTCAGCATCTGGATGCCAATTTAAATCCTCTTTCGATTATTATTCCTTATGCTGAAGAGTTCGTGCTGGGAAAAGACAGGAAGTTTGGGGATTTGGTTTTAGAAGCGGTAAAAGAAGTTTTGCTGAGTTATTTAAGGCTTCCTTCGGAGCTCGAGCGCGTGCTCCGAAAAATGAACCAAGGGGAGCTTGAAATAGGTGTGAAGCAAACACGTGGAGGATTTGTCTCGTTAGGACAAGCCATTCACCGATTAAATCTGACTTTACTCTGTTTTGGTTCGGGTATTTTAGGATATATTCTTTACCGGGAACAAATCCCGCAGTTCCAATATCCCCTCTATGCAGCAAGTTTTTTTGGGATCTGGATTGTGGGAAGTCTGCTTAGAAAATAAAAACAGTTTTATTTGGATAATTTACTGTGAAACAAGACGATCAGAAAACTGGCAGGACTCTGTGGATTTTTATTACCCTCTCAATATTGGTCCATCTGCTCTTGGCGGCTTTTTTCTTTTGGTTGCCGAAGACAGGCCCTTTGGATATTCCACCTCCTCCGCAAGAGCAGGTGGTTTGGGTAAAACCCAATCTTCTTCCCCCCGCAAATCCTCAGCTTGCCGACATTCAAAAACCTGCTGTTGAAAAACGGCCTGACAAAACGCGTTTTGTAGGGAAATACGATAGCACGGTACCCGAGGAGCAAGTCGCGATCGATCATAGTAAACCCAAAGTGATCAATGAAGAAGCCTCTGAAGAAAAAGTAAAACCTAAAAAATCCACTCCTCAAGTAGACAAAGAAGAAAAAGCGCCACCCAAGAAAGAAGTTGCCGAAAAGAAGCCGCCTCCTGAGAAGAAAATTCCTCCAAAACGGGAAGCTCCTTCTACACCGCCTTCTTTAAGTGATTTGGCATTAAGGCCCCAAGATGTTTTGAAAAAAGAAGATATGAACGAAGCGCAAGATACTCCCAAGACTTTCCGAAACCCCGGGTCCGCGTTGAGTGTAGGAAAACCTTCGACACCTGGTTTATTTCCCCAAGATTATTTCCCGGATTATAAAGTGGGAGGAAAAACTTATCTCAATGTCATGAAGTTGCAGGATATTGGCTACTTCATCACTATGAAGCGAATTCTAAAGATGCGGTGGAACCCAGTGCCTTCGGTGCAAAGTTATTTAGCTTCAAACCGCGTTTCAGTTGGAAAAATTGATTGCGTGATTGGTTTAGCGTTAGATCCTACCGGGAAAATTTCGGAACTTTTTGTGATTCGTGCATCAGGAGTGCCGGGCTACGATCAAGAAGCCATGCAGACTATTCGCGACTCTTCACCTTTTGCAAGCCCCCCCCCGCAATTTCTAAAAGAAGGTCAATTGAGAATGAGTTGGACCTTTACGGTTTATTTGTAAATTTTAATTCGGATTGTTGAGGGCTGGGAGAAGACTCTATTTCTCGGCTCCAGGTTAAGCGAGGCTGGCGTACAGCGCGCACTTCATCTAATCGTTTGAGATGAGTAAGGTGAGGCGCTGATCTGACTTTTTCAGGGGTTTCCTGACATTCTTGAGCGATTAATTTCATGGCTTCGCAAAACTGGTCTAAGGTTTCTAGACTCTCTGTTTCGGTAGGCTCAATCATCATTGCGCCGTGGACGACTAGCGGGAAATAAACCGTAGGGGGATGATAGCCGTAGTCCATCAGGCGCTTCGCAATATCCATGGTTTTGACATTAAACGGGATTTGTTTTTTGTCAGAGAAAATACATTCATGCATGCAGGTTTCAGGGTAGGGCACGTGATAAGTATCTTTAAGTTTCGCTTGAATATAATTGGCGTTTAAAACTGCCATCTCCGATACTTTTTTCAAACCTTGAGGCCCCATTTCTCGAATATAAGTGTAGGCCCGAAGTAACATTCCAAAATTTCCAAAAAACGAACGCACTTTTCCCACACTTTCGGGAAACTGAGTCGCGAGGTGATATTGCTTTCCTTCTTTTAAAACTCGGGGGATAGGAAGATAGGGTTCTAGAATTTTCTTTACTGCAACTGGTCCTGAGCCTGGGCCACCGCCTCCGTGAGGCGTGGTGAATGTTTTGTGTAGATTGAAATGCAAAACATCTACACCCATATCACCCACCCGCGCTTGGCCGAGCAACGCGTTTTGGTTGGCTCCATCACAATAAACTAAACCACCCTTTGAATGAACAATCTTTGCGATTTCCGCGATATTTTTTTCGAAAAGTCCTAAAGTGTTTGGATTGGTGAGCATGAGTGCCGCAACATTTTCATCCATCACCGCAGCAACTGCTTCAGCAGTCAAAATCCCTTCTTTGCCGGATTTAATTTCAACGACCTGATAATTGCACAAGGCGGCAGAAGCAGGGTTGGTGCCGTGCGCGGTATCGGGAATGAGAATTTTTTTGCGCGGATTTCCGTGAGCTGTATGATAAGCGCGAATCATGAGCAGGCCCGTGAATTCTCCGTGGGCGCCGGCAGCGGGTTGAAGCGTGACGGCATCCATTCCACTCATCTCTGCTAGATAATTTTGGAGCTCATACAAAATATGAAGATCGCCTTGAATGGTTTCTTCGGGTTGCAAAGGGTGGGTTTTATTAAAGCCCGCCATCCGAGCTGCTTCTTCGTTTACCTTCGGATTGTATTTCATGGTGCAAGAGCCCAAAGGGTAAAAACCAGTATCGATCGAATAGTTCCATTGTGAAAGCCGAGTATAGTGCCGGATGACATCGAGCTCCGAGAGCTCAGGTAAGAGTGGAGTATCTTTTCTTTGAGCAGCTTGAGGAATTAAGGAGTCGATTTCGGGAACGGGAACATCGCATTCGGGCAGCGAATAACCTTCACGACCCGGAGAAGATTTCTCAAAGATAATCTCTTCGTTAAATAAAAGACCGGAAGTGCCTGGAAATGGAGTCATAAAAATCTCAGAAATGTGAGTTCGTAAATGTGGAAAAAATTATCGTAGAATACTTTTTAGTTTTGCCGCGTAATTTTCTATCTCTTCGCGCTTATTCATTTCAGTGACACAGAGGAGTAAACTATTTTTAAGCTCCGGATAATCCTTTTGAAGAGCAACCCCTCCAAAAATTTTCTCCTCACGAAGTCTTTCTAAAACACTGTCGGTTGAAAGCGGAAGTTTCAAAACAAATTCATTAAAAGTAGCACCGGTAAAGCTAAGTTCCACTCCCGGAATTTGAGTGAAAAGTTTTTTAGCAAATTCGGCTTTGGCCAAATTCATTTCAGCGACTTTTCGCAAACCTTGAGGACCCAGAAGAGAGAGATAGATGGCGGCCATGAGCGCACAAAGCGATTGATTGGTACAAATATTCGAGGTCGCTTTTTCACGACGGATATGCTGTTCGCGGGTATTCATGGTTAGAATAAATCCAGGTTTCCCCGATTCATCCAGAGTTTCTCCTACTAAACGTCCCGGCATTTGGCGCATGTATTCTTTTTTAGAGGCAAATAAGCCTAAGTAGGGGCCCCCAAAGTTTAAAAAATTACCAAAGCTTTGGCCTTCGCCTACTGCAATATCCGCTCCGCAAGAGCCTGGAGAAGCAAGCAAGCCCAATGAAATAGGATCTCCGGTATTCACAACAAAAAGGGAGTCATTGTCGTGGGCGAACTTGGAAATTGAACTCAAATCTTCAATCACTCCAAAAAAATTGGGGGATTGCACACAAACAGCCACACAGTTTTTAGAAAGTGCTTGCTTCAATTCGGCTGCATTTATTTTTCCGGATTTTTCCCAGCCAATTTCTTTGATCGAATACCCTAAATTTTTAAGAGTGGTTTTGATCACGGCCCGGTATTCGGGGTGAATGCTTTTTGCTAAAAGAATTTCTTCTTTCTTTTTAATGCGGAATGCCATGAGCGCCGCTTCAGCCAAGGCCGTGGAGCCTTCATAATTTGAAGAGTTAGCAATTTCTAGACCCATTAAAGAAGCGATCATGGTTTGAAACTCGAAGATCGCTTGGAGTGTGCCTTGAGAAAGCTCAGCTTGATAAGGGGTGTAGCTCGTTGCAAATTCGCCACGTCCTGCTAAGTAATTGACCGCGACGGGGATGTAGTGGTGATATGCGCCTGCCCCCAAAAAAGAACTAAAATGATCGACGGTTTCATTGGTGCGGGAAAGAGTCTTTAAATGGGCTAAAAGCTCTTGCTCTGCTAAGGCAGCAGGAATATTTAATTTTTCGTTAAAACGCAGGGCAGGGGGAATGGCAGAAAAAAGATCATGCGGGTTTTTTACCCCAATCACTTCGCACATTTTTTGAATTTCGGCTTCAGTTTGAGGGAGATATCTCAAGGCTATTAAACCTCTTTCATAACCTACTGCGCCGGCCAATTGCTGCGTTGAGTTCGTCGAAAAATCCTCATCCCGTGCGTTGTATGCGAGATGGATTTTTCTCCTTACCCGCCTTGCACTTGGCCTGCTCGTGACGGTTATGAAAGAGGTTTACTCTTTATTTTTTTATTCAGATTCTTCTTTGATAAAGGCTTCGTATTCTTCTGCGTTCATTAAATCATCGAGTTCAGATTTATCGCTCATTTCAATTCGAACCATCCAGCCTTCATTGTAGCAATCTTCATTAATGATCTCGGGGGAATCCAATAAGGGATCATTAACTTCAACCACTTTTCCAGAAAGCGGCACATATACATCGTTTACACTTTTAGTGGATTCGACCACGCCGAAAGTATCACTCTTTTCGACGCTTTCTCCTTCTTCGGGAAGTTCCACAAAAACAATATCTCCGAGTTGATCTTGAGCCCAATCGGTAATTCCGATCGTGGCAATATTTCCTTTGAGTCGAACCCATTCATGTTCTTTGGTGTATTTAAGATCTTCTGGGAAATTCATAGTCGTCTTTCGACAGGCTTCAGATGTCCGAGTGAAAAATGAGAGTATCACTAGGCTGGACTATACTGAGCTTGTCGAACCATTACTTTCTTTTATAAAAGGGCGTGGAAACTACTTCGGCCAATTTTTTCTTTTCGCGAATTTCTACTGCTAAAATTTTTCCTACTTGAGTAAAATCGTTTCGCACATAGCCACAAGCAATATTTTTGTCAAGCGACGGGGAATAAGTTCCGCTCGTGACCCAGCCAATTTTTTCTTCTTCAAAGTAGATCGGATAATTTTCTCGAGCAATGCCCGGGTCTTTCATGCATAACCCAATTCTTTTTTTCTCCAAGCCTTTTTCTTTTTGCTCCAGCAAAATATTGCGTCCAATAAAATCACCCTTATTGATTTTAACTACCCATCCTAGATTAGCCTCAAGGGGAGAAGTCTCATCGGTGAGTTCGTGGCCATATAAAGGGTAAGCCATTTCTAAACGAAGGGTATCCCGGCATCCTAAGCCACAAGGAGAAAGGCCTAGAGGAGTCCCTTTTTCTAGAAGGCTTGTCCAGATTTTTTCGGCATCTTGATTTTTACAATAAATCTCAAAACCATCTTCCCCTGTATAACCGGTGCGTGCCAAAAGAATGGGGCTTTCTCCAAATTTAGTTTCCCAAAAATAAAAATAATGGAGTTCTTTTAAAGAACGCGGAATAAAATCTTGGAGAATTTTTTCTGCCAAAGGGCCCTGAAGGGCAATTTGACTGTACTCGGAGCTTTGATTGGTGATTTTTACATCGAAATTTTTTTGCTGACTTGAAATCCAATTAAAATCTTTTTCGGTATTAGAGGCATTCACACAAATAAAAAAACGATCTTCGGCCATTTTGTGAATGATGATATCGTCGACTACGCCGCCTTGAGGATTCATCAATAGATTATATTGGCACTGATTTTTTTGAATTAAGCTCAAGTCATTGCAAGTAAGGTATTGAAGAAAAGAAAGTGCATCGTTGCCCTCAACCACAATTTCTCCCATGTGGGAAACGTCAAATAATCCCGCACGAGTGCGCACTGCTTCATGTTCCTTTAAGACACTGGAGTAGGAAACGGGCATTTGCCAACCGCCAAATTCCACCATTTTGGCGCCAAGTTTTTTGTGAAAATCGTAGAGAGGAGTTTTTTTCATTTTAGTATATTTTCGCGGCTTGAAGAGTGTTTTTGAGCAACATCGCAATAGTCATGGGACCTACGCCCCCTGGAACAGGAGTAATGAAGCTGGCGTGTTTCTTGGTTTCTTCAAAATCCACATCCCCAATAAGTTTTCCGTCGCTTCCTCGATTAATCCCCACATCAATTACAACTGCGCCAGGTTTGATCCATGCTCCTTTTACGAATTTTGGGATTCCCACTGCCGCGACGATTACATCGGCTTGTTTTACTTTTTCTGCAAGATTTTTTGTTTTACTATGGCATATGGTGACGGTTGCGTTTTGAGCCAGAAGAAGCAATGCAACGGGTTTTCCCACAATATTCGAGCGTCCAATCACTACCGCTTCTTTTCCATTACAATCAAAGTTGATTTCTTCAAGCAGGCGCATCACTCCAGCGGGAGTGCAAGAAACCAGGGTAGGAAAGCCGGCTGCCAATCGTCCTAAATTATAAGGATGTAAGCCATCCACATCTTTATGGGGGGCTATCGCTTCAATGATTTTTTGGGAATTGAGGTGAGAGGGAAGCGGCAGCTGCACTAAAATTCCATGCACATCAGTTTGTTGATTTAGCTTTTTAATTTCTTGAAGAAGAGTTTCTTCGGAGGTGTTTTCAGGGAGCGTGAAATGAAAACTTTTCATTCCTACTTTTTCACAAGTTTGGACTTTGTTTCGTACATAAACTTCGCTTGCTGGATTGTTCCCAACAAGGATCACGGCAAGGCCGGGAGTGATCTGTTTATTTTTTTTGAGTTCAAGGACTTCTTGTGTAATTTCTTCTCGAACCTTTTCGGCGATTTTTTTTCCATCGATGAGTTGAGTCATGTCTCCTTATCTCCAATAATTTGAAAAATTCTCAAGCATTTTCTTGACTCTTTTTAATTTCTGTCTCTAGAATCGGACCATCTTCAGTACAAATTAAAAAAGGGGTTACTAATGATGAGTCGTCTCACCAATTTTTTTGTGGGTCTAGCTTTTGTTGCGCTTTCTCTTTTCTTGCCTCACCTTGCTTCTGCGGCGCTTTTTCAAAATAGTAATACAGCTTGTCAGGCAATCGATGTGTTGTGCGATAGTGCAGGCGCTGGGACTTGCGCGGGCACCGGTATCTCTGAAAGTGTTTCGTGTCGAAACCGTACACCGGGAGGTGTTTTTTCAACCGGAGCAGATTTTACAGGCGATGGTCATGATTATGACTGTGCCATTGCACGAAATGATTCGAACACAGGGACTTTAAATGATTTAATTGTCAGCGTTTTAATGAATACAGGCTCTACAGCACTTTGCAGCGCTCCTGGGTTTGCTCAGTTTAATAGTGCGCTGGATTATTCTATCAAGGGTATTTCGGGAGTTAGTACCCCTCTCTCCACCATTACTACCGGACGTTTGAATTCCACCAATTATTCCGATTTTGCTCTTTTTGGAGGAGATGGTGAGTTCGCCAATGCCTTCAGTGATGGAGCTACTGGCTTTGGTGTGGATGGCACTCAAATTGAGCCCCCCTTAGCCTCTCTCGTTTCATGGGTGCCCGCAGGAAGAACTCAAGGCGCGATTGCTTCTTTTTCTCAAACGGAAGCCTTTGGAGAAAGAACAGCTGCCCTGCTGGATTGTAACGGGGACAATCGTTTAGATGAAGCGATGGTAGTGATCGAAACGACCCCAACAGATCATTATCGACTAAATGTGTTGCTGGGCTCCACTAATGGTCTGCAAGCCATTTCAGGAGCGGGTTTTGACACGGGTGTTGCGGCAACCGGAGGTTTAGGACTTGATGGGACGGGGGCTGCGCTGGATTTCGCTAATTTTGTCGAAGCCTCTTCAGGTGGGCACAACAACGACGTGGCTATTGTTACCAACCAGGTGGCAGCCACCAGTTTAGTTATTTGTGCCAATGACGGAAATTGTAACTATTCCTGTAGCACCGAAATCAACTTAGCCACAGCTCACGCCGGCGTGAATCCTCGACCCTTCTCGGTTGTTGCGGGTGATTTCAATGGAGACAATCATCAAGATATTGCCATCACCGAAACTTTTATCGCAGGTGGATCAACTCCCGGCATTCATTACTACTTTGGAAATGGAAATGGCACCTTTGCGGCGGGTGGGCTTCATATGGACTATGCTCCCTTAGGCGTGGGTGGACCACCGCCAGCAGGGATTCCAACGGCGATTACCAGTGGCTATTTTAATAATGATACTATTTTAGATGTTGCCTTTGCCTATTCTGAAACAGCAGTCTTAGGTGCACGCGTAGGGGTTGTGCTTTCTTCCACAAGTTCGCCAACAGGAATTGATACCGCTAATCCTATTACTCTCAGCTTTAGTGCAACCGATCAGTCTGCCGGTGCTGTCGGGATTGATGTGGGAGATTTTGATGGCCAATACGGAGATGACATTATGGCGGTGGCGACAACCGTCAATACTCGGCAGGCCTATGTTTTCATGAATGAACAAGAACAGGTGAATATTCTGATTGGAACTGTTCCGGGAAATCCTCAAGGTTGTAATCCCTGTTCAACTTTAATTACGGATGTGCCCTTAGAGGCCCACTGCACTATCCCCACAGATCCTAGTGCGAGTTTTGAATACCTGTGGGAGATTGTGAATCCCGAAACGTGTAATGCGACCATTACAAATGGTACCACCACCAATCCTACTTTTATTCCGCATTCAAAAGGAAATTGTGTTGTACGAGTCACTTGCCGAACTCATGGAGAAGATTTCCACGAAGATATAACGTTTAATACACCGGGTGAATTGTTGACCCAAGGTGGATGTTTAGCCAATACGATTAACCCCAATGTTCATCTCGATGCCACCACTCACTGGAGCTTAACGCTTCCAATTTTTGCTTTAGTTATATTTGTTCTTAAACGTCGAAAAAACTATTCAAGGATTTTTAGTTTTTTAATGGTGGGAGTTTTGTTGGGGGGCTTTTTCTCAGCATCAGCCCATGCCACTTCTTTCTCTACCAATTTTTTTAAACCTGTAGTGGATGATTCCGATTATTTCACGGTTTATAATTCGAGCACCAATAAGAGAAATCATTACCATTTAGGATTTTATGTCGATTACGCTTATCATCCTTATGAAGTGGGAAATCCCAGTTTTGACCGTCAAACAGGCATTACCGACAATCTGATTACGGGAAATTTCTTAGGTTCTTTTGGCTTATTTGATTGGTTAAGCGTGGGCGGTCGTATCCCTATTTATTTGTATAATAACATTAATGCCCCTATCTTATCTCGGCCCAGCGAAGCCAATTTCAATTTGGGAGATTTAGAGCTCAATTTTAAACTTCGTCTTATTGATGCAAAAACGCATAAATATGGTTTAGCTTTTTTGCCCTATATGGTTTTTCCTACGGCTAATGATCCTTCGAGTGATTTTGTAGGAAATGGAACCATGGCAGGCGGCGGAAAATTCATTTTTGATTTTCAACCTAGCGAGAAATTTTCTTTGGCCTTCAACGTGGGGTATGAAGCACGAGGAAATTTTATCGATATTTCCGGACAAAAAATTGATGATCACTTAACGATGGGATTAGGGGTGGCCTATAATGTGATGCGCAATAAGTTGAAAATTATTGGTGAAACCCAAATGGAAACCGTTGTGAGTGATTTCTTTCATCGTCGCACTACTCCTGCAGAAGCACGAGTCGGTGTGCGTTACGCGATTAATCGAAGTATGGATATCAATGCCGGAGGCGGCTTAGGCTACACAAATGGTATTTCGTCACCAGATTTTCGAGTATTTACCGGATTCACCTATACTCGCCGTCCGATTGCAAAAGTGACTTTAAAAGAAGCACCACCGGATGAGTTCCAAATTGGAGATGAACTTACCCTTCAAGATAAGATTTATTTTGATTTTGATAAGGCTAAAATTCGAGACATTAGTAAACCTACTTTGGATAAAGTTGCAGCGTTGTTAAAAGCACACCCTGAGCTTACAAAATTGAGAGTAGAAGGGCATACCTGTAATTTAGGAACAGATGCCTACAATCTTCGCCTCTCTCAACGTCGAGCCAATGCGGTGGTGGATTATTTAGTGAGCCAAGGGGTAGACCGCTCTCGCTTACGTGCCGTAGG
>CAYWGE010000017.1:8290-14953 GCA_964457215.1 uncultured Pseudomonadota bacterium | reverse complement strand
AAAAAGTTTTGATTGAATGGGAATGCCAAACAATAGGGTAACAAAATTGAAAAAGGTGTCAAAAGAAATTAAGAGAAACTCTCGAAAGGTAAAACTTAAATTAGAAAGAGTTGGATTCTTTGAACTAGGGTAACAATTTGTTTTCTAGTGCTTTTCATAAAAATGAAACGCTCCGTAACCCACCACACTTTTTTTATCGCCCGCGGTATCACCGGAGTTCCGCAGATCTAATAATTTTGCCTGAAGCCCTTTTATTTTCGCTTCCATGAGCAATCCCCGTACCGGAAAAAAACCACAAGCACTTTGATCGGGAATCTCTTCCCAATTTAAAGAAACAATTTTTTGCGCGGTTTGAGCATCTGTTTTTTGGGCGTTAGGATAGCTTAAGTAATGACTTAAATCGGAGCTAACGACGATTAAAGTTTCGTTGCCTCCCCAAAGTTTTTCTAAAACTTCTGCGACAAGCTCGGGATCCGTCCAACCCACTACTAAAGGAACTAATTCAAAATCTTTCAAAACCATTTGTAAAAAAGGAAGCTGCACCTCCAGACTATGTTCTTGCGCATGGGCCTCATCCATTTCAATCACTTGAGGAAGAAGCAGAATTTCTTCAATTGCCTGGCGATCTAAAGAAATTTTTCCGAGAGACGTTTCAAAAAAGTCGACGCTTGGTGCCGCAATCCCTTCAAAACCAACACGGTGGGCAGGGCCTAACAATACCACGCGACGAATTTGCTCTTTCATCAAACTTAAACAGGCATAGGCAGAAGCTGCAATGGGCCCAGAATAAATGGTGCCGGCATGAGGCGCAATAATGGCTTTTGGAAAAGGCGTTTGGGAGCTGACGGAAGAAAAATATTCGGAAAGCTCCTGCTTTAATTGCGCAGCACTTGCGGGATAAAACATTCCCGCCACAGCAGGTTTTCGCACTTTATTCATAAGTCCCCTTGTTTTTAAAATAGATCGGCTTATCTTTAATATAACATGACAGACTTAGGTTTAAAATCGGAGGTTTATCCAACCCATTATTGGCATTCTGTGGAAGGAGGCCGAATTCAATGCGATGTCTGCCCGCGTGCTTGTAAATTGCAAAATGGGCAACGTGGGCTTTGCTTTGTGCGTGCCGCCGAAAACGATCAGATTGTGTTGACCACCTATGGGCGCTCAAGCGGATTTTGCATTGATCCCATCGAAAAAAAACCACTCAACCATTTTTTACCAGGCACGCCTGTTCTTTCTTTTGGGACAGCCGGTTGTAACCTTTCTTGCCAATTTTGCCAAAACTGGGACATCAGTAAATCGCGTGACTGGGATAAACTTTCCGACCAAGCCTCTCCCGAAAAAATTGCCCAAGCCGCTCAAGCCCTAGGCTGTCAATCCATTGCATTTACTTACAATGACCCCACCATTTTTATGGAATATGCGATTGATGTGGCTCAAGCTTGTCATGAAAAAGGAATCAAAACGGTTGCGGTCACCGCCGGTTATATTTGTGAAGAGCCCCGAAAAGAATTTTATAAATATATAGATGCCGCTAATGTCGATTTAAAGGGATTTACCGAGCGCTTCTACAAAGAAATCACTAAAGGAAACTTACAACCGGTTTTAGACACACTAGTTTATCTAAAAAAAGAAACAAAGGTTTGGTTTGAAATCACCAACTTGGTGATCCCGGGAGAAAATGATTCGGAAAAAGAGACTCAAGAAATGACCGAGTGGATTTACAAAAATCTAGGCCCTGATGTGCCACTACACTTCACTGCCTTTCATCCTGACTACAAGATGCTCAGCAAATCCCAAACACCCCATGCGACCCTGTCAAAAGCGCGCGATATTGCTCTGCAAAATGGTCTGCACTACGTCTACACCGGGAATGTGCACGATGAGGAAGCTTCCTCCACTTACTGCACAAGTTGTAAAACAAAGATTATTGGAAGGGACTGGTACAACATCACTGAATGGAGATTAGGTAAAGATGGCAAATGTCTGGTCTGCGGGCAGGTCTGTCCGGGCGTATTTTCTGGCACGCCTGGAGACTGGGGAAGCAAAAGAATGCCCGTTTCACTTACAAATTTTGAAAAGGCGTAAATTCAATTCTAAGTACCTTGCTTTGATTTCCGGCATGAGCCCTCACAAAATTAGCCAGGCTCACTAATATGCCTTCTCCCATGTCTCCCTCTAAATTTACATTCATCGGATAAGTTACATAAAGCACGGGGCCCCGTTGTCCTATCGGGGGCATCAGATATAAAGTGTTTTGAGAAGAAGGCATATAACGCAACAAATTATCGTAGCGATCATGCACCCCCTGATCTCCATCCGCATAACTGGCTGTCCAACAATCGACTTGAAAAGTGCCAGAGCCTCCTCGAATGGTCCGGAGCCCGCACATGAAGAAATCGCGCTGATCTTGGGGGTGATGTAGCCAATCCACAAACGCATATTGAGTGTCTGCTTGATAAGGAAATCTAAAATAAGCACCGGGTTGATTGGGATTATTCAAGCCCAAACTATAATAAATAATTTCTTTATTGCCGCTGCCCCGATAAAAAAGAGAATTCATCAAGGTTAACCCATGATTTTCAAAACGCATCTGAACATTATAATAAAAGAATTGAGAACGTTCGCGCGTATCGAGTAATCCCCCTTCGCGCATGATTTCACGGCGCACGCAGTTACTGCTAATGATTCCATTTTGTTCATTGCAAATATATAAGCTCACTCCATATGAAACTCCCAAAGAGTCTGCGGCTTGTTTTTGAAAAAAGGCAAAATAAAAACGCCCATTCTCTTTGAAAAGCTTTGCATCGTAAAGATTTGCTAGTTCAAAAGAACCTTGTATCGAATCTCCATTCAACCTCGCACCGTTCTGCGCTAAAACCTGTACGGTGGTTTGTTGGGTAGCATAGTTGTAATGAAACACTCGAACGAAGGGATCATTCGCATCATTCTTGCGACCAATCACACTTAGATTCCGTTGATCATCAATAATTAGATCAGAAATATCATCGCTAAATTCGACTTGCCTTAAATCAGGCCTCTCCGGAAGCATCACATCAATCTGACATTTAGTAGAAGCACGCCTAAAATCTTGACCTAGAACCCGGCGCACACACTGGGCATAATAATTTCCATTGGGTGAAACAGCAACGCCACGAAGTATGGCTTGATCATTATGATAATCCATAAAATTTCTTGAAATATCGACCGCGTTCGAAGTGCTCAGAAAATTATCGGTATGGGGAGAAAACTCAGCGGTGTAGGTCATCATGTTCACAACCCCTTTACCCGCTTTCGAATCACCCATCACTAAGGAGGCGCTTTCACCGTCTCGAATGGGTAAAACACTAATATTGGCTATAGCTTCCTGACGCTGAGCTTCTATCACATCTCCAAGGTTTCCAGGGCTTGCGGGCTGAATACCTCCAGGATTGATTCCACCAGGTAATTGACCTGGGTTTGGATTCGCATTTCCAAAACCATTCCACGCATTCCCATTATTGTTCCCCGCAAGATTTGGAATATGAATTTGAACATCATCGCGAAGCCCACCTCCGGGAATTTGGCCTGGCGATGGAGAATGAGCTCCGATGGGCAGATTGCCTGCCCGATTGTTTTGCCCATTATTTCCGTTATCACCTTGGTTCGGGCTGCCCAGAGGAGGAATTTGAGGATCAGGGATTCGGGGATCGTTTGGAAACTGTCCTGCCCCCTGCCCTTGAGGATTCGCCCCGGCAGGATTCTGAGGATTTGCTGGATTTTGAGGTGCTGCTGGATTTTGCGGAGCAGCAGGATTGGGATTAGCAGGATTTTGGCCCGCGCTTTCTTCACTCCCACAGGCTAAAACCGAACACCAAAGTGGAATCGCCAACACAAGCAAGAAACGAAGAAGCCTCATACTGCCTCCCTTCAAAACTACGATTGTACTATGGAGAGGTATCGGGCTTGAAGATCTTTTAAGTTGCGGAGATGAAAAAGGTACTGAGAGAAAGCTAAAGGAGTTAAATGCTGCTCAGCGTATTAAAGGACACGAAACAAAAAAACGGACAGGATGAACCTGTCCGTTAAGATATTTTTACCTGTTCTTAAGTTAAAACAGATGACTTTTTGAAAAGAAATTATCGTTTACTATACTGAGGACGACGACGTGCACCACGCAATCCGTATTTCTTACGTTCTTTCTTACGGCTATCGCGGGTTAAGAAATCGCCTTTACGAAGCGGTTTACGATAATCGGGATTTAAGGCAAGTAAGGCTCTTGAAATTCCGTGACGAAGGGCGCCCGCTTGACCACTTAAGCCCCCTCCTTGAAGATTAGCCATGACATCAAATTTACCGACATTGCCCGTTACTTCAAACGGTTGCAGTACAATCATTCGCAAAGTAGGCCGTCCAAAATAAATTTCTAAGCCTTCGCGACCATTAATTGAAAATTTTCCAGTACCAGGCGTTAAAAAAACACGTGCATCTGAAGTTTTGCGACGACCTGTACCAATAAACCGTTTAACCGATGCCATAATATCCTCAATTTAGATTTCTAAAGCTTGTGGGTTTTGAGACTCATGAGGGTGAAGTTCACCCGCATAGACTTTAAGTTTTTTAAGAAGTTGTCTTGAAAGACGATTGGGGGGCAACATTCTTTTCACTGCCAAAGTGATCAAATCTTCGGGATGTTTATTAAGCAGCGATTCTGCCGGAATCACTTTCATCCCACCGATATAACCCGAATGTTGATAATACATTTTTTCTTTAAGTTTATTACCCGTTAACTTAACTTGCGCGGCATTAATGACCACCACAAAATCGCCAGTATCGACATGGGGAGTATAGGTGGGCTTGGTTTTACCGCGGAGTATATTGACGATTTGAGTCGCTGCACGACCTAAAACTTTATCTTTTAGATCAATCAAGACCCATTTTCTTTCAATTTCACCCGGCTTCGCACTAAATGTTTTCATATAATAAGAACCTTCAACTTAAGATTTTCAAGGAGGCGCACCTTAGATAAAAGGTAAAAGCTTTGTCAAGGAGGAAAATCGATCTTTAATGGTGTATACAACAACTTAGTTTAAGAGCGTTTCACCAAGAAATACACCAAAACAACCACCACCGAAAATAAGAAGCGATAAACCACAAACACCCGGTAGCTATACTTTTGCAGGTAGGCCAGCATGTATTTAATACTCAAAAATCCAAATAAGGCAGAGACTGCGATGCCTACTAGCGACTCAACGTTCATTCCGGTATGAATGAAGGTTTTGGCCTTGAGCAGTGCCGCTCCCGCGGTAATAGGGGTAGCCAACAGAAAGGAAAAACGCGCCGCGGCGGTGCGGGTGAGCCCTAAACCCAACCCCGTGGTAATAGTCACTCCAGAGCGAGAAACTCCTGGGATAATCGCCAATGCTTGGGAAAGCCCTACCAAAAAAGCGTCTTTAAAATTCAAGGTTTGAAGATCTTTTGTTTTTTTAGAAGCGCTATCAGCCAGTAAAAGTAAAATTCCCATGACCGTCATCATGCCCGCAATAAGAAGTGGGGAGCGAAAGGTGCTTTCAGCATGCTTTTCTAAGAGATATCCAATCGCAGCGCCAGGGATTGAAGCAAAAACCAAATACCAAAAAAGTTTTTCATCGTGGGTATAAGCCGCTCTTTTTTTACCCAATGAACTAAATGCTGCCTTAAAAAGCCTTATCCAATCTTTATAAAAATAAACCAAGAGAGCAAAAAGAGTCCCAAAGTGAAGAGCCACGTCAAAAGTCAGGCCCGGGTCTTCAAACCCAAATAACCAAGGCACAATCACCAAATGAGCAGAACTGGAAATGGGAAGAAATTCTCCTAATCCTTGAACAACGCCCAAAAGAATCGACTGCCAGAGTTCCATACACTTTCCCTTTCCAATCTTGACAAGTAGTTGTGAAGTAGTAAGTGATATTTACTACTGATCACTTTTACAAAAAGCAAAGGTTTCTTAATGAAGAAAAACATTTTTTGGCGCGAAATTTTAGAAGAAAATTTAGGCAATGCCCACAAACACCATGCATGGCTTAAAACTTTAAGTTATCTCGAATTTGTGGGTTATCGCAAAATGGTAAAGTCGCTCAATTATCAAGATGTGAACAATGGGGTGTTTCATCATCTAACCGACGAAATTCAACACAGCTTTATGTTGCGCGAAATTGCGGAGAAGAATTTTAAAGAAACTCCTCTTTCCTCCTCCGAAACCGAAGAATGTATCCGCATGGCTGAGAATTATTTTCAAAGTCTTGATAGCTTTATTCATGAAGAAGTTCAAAAACTAACCGGAAAAGCAAACCATTACCTCGCTTATTTGTGGGTAAGTTACATCATCGAAAAAAGAGCGATGCAGGTCTACCCTTATTACTATAATCTCTTAGTGGATACCCCCCTTAAAATGGTACTCCAAAAAATCATTCAAGATGAAAGTCATCACTTAAATTATCTTGAAAATGTAATGAAACAACTTGAAGTGAAAAAGCAATTCGAAGCCCCCGCTGTGTTTGCGGAAGAAGAAAAACTTTTTGATAATTTAACAAAATCTTTTCAAAGTTTTTTTACTCCAGAAGCAGCGCTACAAAAAGCGTGTGGGTAACATGATCACTCGTTTAGATTCGATCAAAACTTTATCCAAAATTGCTCAAATTCTTC
>CAYWGE010000017.1:5642-8190 GCA_964457215.1 uncultured Pseudomonadota bacterium | reverse complement strand
ATGATCACTCGTTTAGATTCGATCAAAACTTTATCCAAAATTGCTCAAATTCTTCAAAAGTCTCATCCAAACGAAAATCCTTTAGCCCATATTGTGCAGATGGTGCGAGAGCAAACCAATGTAGATGTTTGCTCTCTTTATCTTCTACAAACTAAAACTCTGGTTTTAGTCGCCAGTGACGGCCTTTCACCTTCGTCCATCGGACACGTCCGAATGAAGATTGATGAAGGCTTGACAGGACTCGCCATTGAAAAGCTTCAACCTGTTATCGTGAATGAAGCGAGCGAGCATCCTCGTTTTAAATATTTCCCAGAAACTGGAGAGGAAAAGTTTCACTCTTTTGCGGCCGTTCCCTTGCTCGACCGCGAAAAAGTAGTAGGGGCGCTCACCCTTCAAACCATTACTCCGCGCAATTTTACGCCCCATGAAATCGAAGTCTTAAAGCTGATCGCTTTTCAGTTAGCCGGAGTTATTCATAACCTAGTTACTTTAGAAATTTTACAAGTTGAAGAAACGAGCCATGGAAAATCAAATCATTTCAAAGGAATTCCAGTGGCTCCCGGGTTCGGGATAGGGCCTGCCCTATTTTTGAAATCAGGTAATTCAGCTTTTGTTGCATCCCGCAGCACCGAAAAAATTCAGCCCACAAAAGAATGGGAAAAACTTAAGAAAGCTTTGAAAGAAGCCATCAAAGAGCTCAAACAACTTGAAAAGAAATTAAGAAAAAAATTTTCAAAAGCCGAAACGGATATTTTTTCAAGTCACCGAATGATTTTGGCAGACAAAAGTTTTTTAAAGAAACTCAAAACCGAAATTGAAAAAGGAAAAAATGCGGCGGATGCCACCTATTCTATTTTTGAAGAGTATATTACGGCCTTTCAGAAAATAGAAAATGCCCATTTTCGCGAAAAAACTGCGGATTTACTGGATTTGCGAGAGAGAATTCTCAACCATTTAATGGAAAAAAAGGCTCGTAAAAACCAAGGGGATTGGGAAGGGGTCTTAGTCTCTGAAACTTTAGTTCCTTCCGACACCAGCCAATTAAATCCTGAGAGAATTGTGGGAATTATTACTGAGAAATGCGGAACCACTTCTCACGCTGCAATCCTTGCTCGCTCCCTAGGAATCCCAGCAGTCATGGGCATTAGCCATGTTGCCAAAGAAATTAAAACCGGAGATTTGGTAATTGTGGATGGAAACTCAGGAGAAGTTCATTTAAATCCAGATCGTGCAACGTTGCAACGCTACGAAAAAATCCAAGAAAATTATGCCGATCAACTGGTTCACTTTCAGCAATACGCCTCCGACTCCGCTAGTACTCAAGACGGAAAAGCTATTCGTATCGAAGCCAACATTGGGTTTATGAATGATTTAAAAAAGCTGCGCTATTACGGTGCTGAAGGGGTGGGGCTTTACCGAACTGAGTTTCCTTTTCTTCATCGCAAAAGTTTGCCGGTAGAAGAGGAGCAGTTCCAACATTACAAAGAAATTTTGCAAGAAGCGGCAGAATTGCCCGTCACATTTCGCATTTTAGATGCAGGGGGAGACAAACCTTTGCAAAGTCTGAACATGCAAGCCGAACCTAATCCTTTTTTAGGGTACCGCTCTATTCGCTTAAGCCTCTCCAAACCAGAAATTCTCCAAACTCAATTCAGAGCGCTACTTCGCGCCTCGGTATTTGGGCACATGCGTGTTTTAGTCCCGATGATTTCGGGTTTAGAGGAACTACAGGCCGTTAAAAAAATCTGGCAGACCTCTCAAGAAGAGCTTAAGAATAATGGCATTGCTTATGCTGCAGATATTCCATTTGGAATTATGATTGAAGTTCCTTCGGCAGTTCAACTGGTGCATTTACTAGCTCCCGAGGCAGATTTCTTAAGCATCGGAACCAACGATTTAATTCAATATACATTAGCAGTCGATCGCAATAACGCAAAAGTAGCTTCTTTTTTTGAGCCCTTACATCCGGCGGTTCTTTCTTCTCTTCGACAGATTATCAAAGCCGCACATGCGGCTAAAAAACCCGTTGGAATTTGCGGAGAGGTGGCTGGAGACCCGCATTTAGTACCCATTTTAATTGGGTTAGGCGTTGATCAACTTTCGATGATCCCTTCCAACATTCCCATCATCAAAACCTTGATTCGAAAATTAGATTCCAAGAAGATGGAAAAAATGGCCGAAGCGCTAAGTCATGCGCCTACCATTCAAGCCGTTAAAGAAATAATTGCCGGACAATGGTAAATTTCTACAACCCCAATTTTCCTGGATTTAAAATATGGTGCGGATCAAATACCGTTTTACTTTTCTTAAGCCATTCATGCAAAGGCCCTAATTCTTTCACAAAAGATTTGGCTTTTAAAAATCCAACACCATGATGATGACTGGTTGTACCCCCTGCCGCCAAACACGCTTCCAAGGCTTTATCCCAAATAAGCCGGTGTAATTTGAGATTTTGATCGGTATTGGAACGATGGCCAGCAAAAGTAAAATAAATCGAACCGCCGTCGGAATACACATGTGAAAAATGTGCCATCACTAAGGCATGAGG
>CAYWGE010000017.1:228-5632 GCA_964457215.1 uncultured Pseudomonadota bacterium | reverse complement strand
ATAGAGACCCTCCAGCTTATTCCACGGAGCTGCGACTTCCATGGTATCGGCAAAACAATCGTCTTCAATCAAAGGAGAAAGCTTATATCCCATGCTGTAACGCCTACTCAGCCACTGCTTGCCAGGTTCTTCGCCCAAATATTTTCCTTTTTTCTCTTCACAGATCTTTAATACTGCCTTCATCTCAGCCTTCACTTTCCAAGAAGCACCTTCAAATCCTAAAATAAGTAGTGTTTTCGAAAGAGAACTATCGATCAAGTAGTTGACCCACTTACTTTGGGAAAGCACCGTCCGAATTGCTCCCGCTTTCATTTGCTTCGCTAAAGTTTTTAAAGAGGAAGAAAGTGGCCAATCTTTTTTCTGAGCAGAGGTATTATGATTTCCGTGAGTTGAAAAAATTAAAGAATCGAGTGGATCATACAAGCGCACAATCGCAGGGCGCAGACCACTTTGCATAAAAGTGCGGATAGCCTTTAAGCCCATTTCAACTGACGGAAACTGAACACCCGCATAAGACTCTTGCTCAGCCTTGGGATGTATCGCCAAACTTGCTTCGGTGATGATTCCTAAAGTTCCTTCACTGCCCACCCACAAGTCTAAAAGATTGGTCGATGCATCGGTAACTTCAACAATGCGACCATCCGGCAAGCAGACCGTAAAAGCACGCACCATATCTTCGATTTTTCCATATTTTGTAGAAAGTTGCCCGGCAGAACGGCAGGCTAAATATCCGCCTAATGTCGCTGAATAAATAGAAGAAGGAAAATGCCCAAGGGTATAGCTCGCATACTGCAATTTTCTTTCAAGAATTTCACCGATGATTCCACACTGCACTCGTGCGGTTAGCGTACTCGCATCTATTTTCAGAATTTGATCAAGTTTTTTAAGATCGAGGACAATACCCGCCTTTAAAGGAATGGCCGCACCACAAACTCCTGAGCCCGCTCCATAGGGCACAAGCGGAATATGTTTTTCATGCGCAAGCTTCAACACACGTGAAACTTCTTGGGTATTGCGAGGCCAAACAATCACATCGGGAGGTGTTGGGACTAAATGATCATGAATGAGAAGTAATGAAGAGGTTGAACAGTCTCGCGCATAAGAAATCCGATCTTGTTCCCGGTAAGAAACACCCTCCTCTCCACAAATTCTTTTGAGTTGCTCAATAATATTTCGAGGGATCGCTTGTTTGGCTAACATTTTTTCTCTCCACATCTCTTTGATGAATGCGAGAGTTCTATTTCTGAAACGGCTTTAGAGGAATCAATCACCTTACTGCATTAAAATCATTGATTCCTCTAGCTTCCCAAATGGCGGCAGCGGAGCCATTTTGGAAAAAGTGAAAGAAATAGAACTCTCGAATTCATCTCTCCCCTTACCCCACTAACCTTATCTCTTCCGCAATCTTCTCCTGAATAAACAAAATAGCTTCGGTAACGGGAATTTCGTTGGGACAAATTTTTTCACATTCATTGCATTCGCTACACAAACTTAAATCGAGTTGAATGGCCCAAAAATCAGGGACCGATCGTGCATAAGTATTCACAATATAACTTGGGCCCGGGAAACGTTCGCGCGGAAGCTTAAACAAAGAAGGGCAAGCCACGTCACAAAGTTTACAATTAATGCATTCGGAATATTTGATTAAAGAATTTTTATCGGCCTTGCTTAAAGGAAGAATTCGATCTTGGCTGTAATTTTTAAAAAAACTATCAAGCCCATTTTTTCGAACAAACGGCTTTTTCAAAAAATGCCAAATAAAATGCAGGCCCAGATTTGCAATCGCGAGAATTTTTTTCACGAAGGGAAACTACTTGGGCAATGAGATGCTGTCAAACTCTTTGCTGAACAGCCGGACAAGTCTAATGAAACCCGTCTCCGGTATTACTATCAAAGTCGACATGCGTTCTTACGAAAACATTCACCCCTAAAGTAAAAAGATCCGCGCATTGTCCCGCTTCACATGGAAAAGCAGGAGCAATCTCGTGATAGGTCCCGGTATTATCCGCGACGCGAGGGAGTGAACCCTGGTGATCAAAACGCCCTTCGACTCGGGCGCCAAAATCCAAAGGAATTCCTAAAGTAAAAGGAATTACCACTCCTGCCGTGAGGATTGCCGAAAAATTATTCCCTGGAATAATGCCAAAAACATTTTGGGCATCATAATAATCTTCTAATGTTAAAGCCCCTCTAAAAATTCCCTCTCGTACGCCTACGGTAGCTTGGGCCCCAAACACTTGAGATGCGGCGGCCCCTGGAGTCGCCGGAGCACTGGCAAAATTAAGATTGGCTTGGAGCAGAATTGAAGTACCCAAAATCACTCGTCCCCAAACATCAATTAAAGTTCGGGTGCCTAAATTGTGAGGGCCACCCGAGCCATTGATTCCAACCCGTATCCCCGGGCTGGGATTGTAACTGGCTCCAGCTAAAACCGTCGCGCCATTCCCCCCCTCCGGCACCCGAAGAATGTCCCATCCCAGTGCTACAGCCAGGAAAAAACTCAATTCCGGACTTGGATTTAAAGTAAGCTTTGAAGCGTAAAGCTCAAAAGGTTGGCGTTGAAAAAGGCCAGGAATTGAATTATGAAGATTATTAACCGATTGTGCCGCAAACAAGCCCACAGGAGCCGGTTGCGCTCCAATAGCAAACTCTACCATTCGACTTGCACCTACCTCTGGCCCAAACTTCACATAGGCGTACGCATCTTGCAGAGTGAGCTGTGCGGTACCAAAAACATCTACCCGCGGACCATCGGCTGGCAGAACTCGGCGAGCGGTATATCCGTATTGAGGACGAACCACTGCTCCGACTACAGAAGAGGAAAATCGATAAGAACAATCGAAGCGTCCTTCAAAGGTATCTAAAACAAGACGATTATTATAGGCATCGTTAATGCGTCCGGGTTGCTCTACATCCGAAGAAGGATTATTAAAACTATGCACAAAAGCCGTTGAAAAACTCGCTGAAGGTGTGCATTGAAACGCAGAAGCAGCGGGCGTTTCTTCTGGAGCTGGCGCAGCAGGCGCTGGATGCGGATTACGAGGATTATGATGCGACCTACGTTGAGCTAGGTTATGGGTTCCCATACGAAACAACTCCTTTTTTTGCCCCCCTTCCAAGATTAAGAGCAAGAGCTGTGCCAACATTTCACAACTCCTAATGCCTCAGGAGCTTGATTTTAGAGGATTGGCAGGTTTTTGCGTGCTTACAAAATAGGCAAGTGAACAAAAAAAAGCGGGAATCGTGAATTACGATTCCCGCTTGAGTGAAACGCTTTACCTCCCTTTTTGAAGGGAGGTGGGAAGGGATTTTAGAATTCCCCCCCTCAATCCCCCTTTACAAAGGGGGAAGAGAATACATTAAATATCAAAATACAGTGCAAACTCATAAGGCACCGGACGTAAACGTACGGGATTGAGTTCGTTCTCGGTTTTGTATTCTAACCATTTGTGAATGACGTCGTCG
The DNA here is from genome assembly GCA_964457215.1 of uncultured Pseudomonadota bacterium. Taxonomy (GTDB): domain Bacteria; phylum UBA10199; class UBA10199; order JADFYH01; family JADFYH01; genus CAYLKF01. The sequence goes on along the minus strand of CAYWGE010000017.1, from coordinate 2,167 downwards.
GTGAAGACATCGCCTTTGAGCAAGAAAGCATGATCTTCTCTCAACGCATTGAGAGAATCTTCTAAACTTCCTGGCATTTGGGGCACGTTCTTCAACTCTTCGGGAGAAAGAGAATAAATATCTTTCTCTAAGGCATCTCCGGGATTGATCCGGTTTTGAACTCCATCCAAACCTGCCATACACATAGCGGCAAACGCTAAGTAGCCATTGGCTGCAGGATCGGGGAAACGGACTTCAATTCGTTTTGCCTTGGGAGAAGTCACGATGGGAATACGAATGGCCGCTGAACGATTTCGTGCAGAATAAGCCAAGTTCACAGGAGCTTCGTAACCGGGTACTAAACGACGATAAGAATTGGTTGTGGGATTGGTGAATGCGGCAAGAGTACGCGCATGTTTTAAAATTCCACCAATGTAGTGCAAGCCCATCTCGGAGAGCCCGCCGTATTTATCACCGGCGAAAAGAGGCTTTCCTTCTTTCCAAATCGATTGATGGCAATGCATTCCAGAACCATTATCGCTGAAAAGAGGTTTGGGCATAAAGGTGGCAGTTTTTCCGTAACGGCGTGCCACGTTTTTCACAATATATTTGAACCACATTAAATTATCGGCGGTAGCGGTTAAGCTAGAAAATCTAAAATCGATTTCACATTGTCCACCGGTAGCCACTTCGTGATGCTGGGCTTCAACAACGATTCCAATACGCTCTAATTCCATCGCCATTTCGGCACGCACATCCACCAAAGTATCAGTAGGAGCAACGGGATAGTATCCACCTTTATACTGAGGTTGATATCCTAAGTTGGTAGAACCATCAGGTAAAATTTCTTGGCCGGAATTCCAGCGACCTTCAACAGAATCTACAAAGTGGAAAGCGCTATTGGGTGTTTGATCAAAACGGACCGAATCAAAAATAAAAAATTCTGCTTCAGGACCAAAGTTGATTGTATCACCCGCTCCGCTAGACTTTACGTAAGATTCTGCCTTACGAGCGATGTAGCGGGGATCACGAGAATAAGGTTGTTTGGTGATAGGATCGACGATGTCTGCAATCATGGTTAAGGTAGGAACCTTGGTAAAAGGATCCATCACCGCAGTGGTCGGATCGGGAATCATGCACATGTCGGAAGCATTAATCGGCTGCCAACCCCGGATAGAAGAACCATCAAATGCAAAACCTGTTTCAAAAGTACTTTCAGAGAATTGAGAAACAGGACAAGTCCAGTGCTGCCAAGTGCCTGGAAAATCGGTGAACTTAATATCGACCATTGCCGCTTTATTTTCTTTGGCAAAAGCGACAACATCTTTCGCAGTTTTAGTCATGAACGACTCCTTATAAGGATTGAAGTTTCAGTATTATTAATTAAAAATTTTTTTTCTTTTTATATCGCAGCAGGCCCAGATTCACCCGTACGAATACGAATGATCTCTTCTACCGGCAGCACAAAAATCTTCCCATCTCCAATACGGCCCGTTTTTGCGGACTTCTGAAGGGTTTCAATTACTTTTTGAACTTCTTCTTCTTTCACTAAAATCTCTAATTTGATCTTTGGCAAAAAATCGACCACATATTCTGCACCGCGATAAAGCTCTGTATGGCCTTTTTGTCGGCCAAAGCCTTTGACTTCCGACACAGTTAAACCTTGAACTCCCGCTTCTTGCAAAGCACTTTTCACTTCATCTAATTTGAAAGGTTTAATGAGGGCAACGACAAGTTTCATACAAGTTTTCCTTTAAATGTTGGGCTGCCTAACATAGGGGAAAAAGTTCTGCCAAACAAAATCCCCTCTCTATTTATTTTTCTCAGAGCTTTCCAATAACTAAAACCAGCAAGCAATATGCCAAAGATTTTATTTGAATTTTCTGATAAATCCTCGATACTTAGTTTTATCATTGGGAGTAGTTTTTGTTGTTTTTCTGCTTAATTTTTAACCGATTGC
>CAYWGE010000017.1:0-218 GCA_964457215.1 uncultured Pseudomonadota bacterium | reverse complement strand
AGTCTTTTTATGCCTTCACTCTGGGTTATCGATGGTTTTAATTTTCTCCGCCAATCTCATGACTTAGTGCTGGTAGAAGCCAAAAACCTAGAAAAAGCCAAACAAGTCTTGGTGCAGCGCCTCAAAACCTTTGCCGATTTTTCGGGAGAACCCATCCTTTGTGTTTTTGATGCAACCGGGAGCGTTGAATTTCACCGACGCGAAGAATCATTCGGAAA
>CAYWGE010000016.1:0-15818 GCA_964457215.1 uncultured Pseudomonadota bacterium | reverse complement strand
CTTTACTAACTGATGTTCCGCTTGATGTGATGTGTACTATTCCTACCGATCCGAATGCGAATTTTGAATATTTTTGGGAAATTTTAAATCCCGAGACCTGTAATGCCACGATTGTGAATGGTACAACTCGGACCCCCACTCTTATTCCGCACTCAAAAGGTAATTGCGTTGTGCGTGTAACCTGTCGAACTCATGGAGAAGATTTCCACGAAGACATAACGTTTAATACGCCGGGTGAGCTCCTGACCCAAGGTGGTTGCTTGGCTAATACGATTAATCCAAATATTCCTCTCAATGGCGTCAATCACTGGATTTTGACTCTACCTCTTTTTGCTCTCTTTGTTTTTGCGCTCAGACGTCGTAAAAGCTTTACGAAGGTTTTGAGTGTGTTGATTTTTGGAGTTTTGTTGAGTTTAGTTACTTTCCACTCGGCTCATGCCACTTCTTTCTCAACGAATTTTTTTCATCCTGTTGTGGATGATTCCGATTATTTTACTGTTTACAGTTCGAGCTCTCACAAAAGAAACCACTTTCATCTCGGGTTTTTTCTCGATTACGCCTATCACCCCTATGAAGTGGGGAATCCAAGTTATGATCGACAAACAGGCATTACTGATCATCTCCTGAGCGGTAATGTTTTAGGATCTTTCGGTTTGTTTGATTGGTTGAGTGTGGGTGGCCGTTTGCCGATCTATTTTTACAATAACATTAATGCGCCTATTTTGCTTCGTCCTGATGAAACAAATTTTAACTTAGGGGATCTTGAACTTAATTTTAAACTTCGCTTAATTGATGCCAAAACGCACAAATATGGATTATCTTTCCTTCCTTATATTGTTTTGCCTACGGCAACTGATCCTTCGAGTGATTTTGTAGGAAATGGAACCGCGGCCGGTGGGGGAAAATTCATTTTTGATTTTCAACCCAGTGAGAAGTTTTCTTTGGCCCTTAACGTGGGGTATGAAGCTCGCGGGAAGTTTGTGGATGTCTCCGGACAAACCATCAACGATCATTTAACCATGGGCTTGGGTGTTGCTTATAATGTGATGCGAAATAAGCTCAAGATCATTGGCGAAACTCAAATGGAAACCGTGGTGAGCGATTTTTTCCACCGTCGTACGACTCCTGCTGAAGCACGAGTGGGTGTGCGTTATGCAATCAATCGAAGCATGGATATTAATGCAGGTGGTGGCTTAGGCTATACGAATGGTATTTCTTCTCCTGATTTTCGTGTTTTTACAGGGTTTACCTATACTCGTCGTCCGATTGCAAAAGTGACCTTGAAAGAGGCCCCGCCCGATGAGTTTCAAATTGGGGATGAACTGACCCTTCAAGATAAGATCTACTTTGATTTTGATAAAGCGAGAATTCGAGATATTAGTAAACCGACCCTTGATAAAGTGGCGGCTCTCCTTAAGGCCCATCCTGAGCTCACAAAACTCCGGGTAGAGGGGCATACCTGTAATTTGGGAACTGATGCCTATAACTTAAGGCTTTCGCAGCGCCGAGCCAATGCGGTGGTCGATTATTTGGTGAGCCAGGGGGTAGATCGATCTCGCTTGAGAGCGGTGGGCTATGGGGAAACAAAGCCTTTAGTGCCTAATAGTGATGAACCGCATCGTGAACAAAATCGCCGGGTGCAGATCTTTATTGAGGCAAAAGCCCAATAAGCGCAGTAAAAATTGTATTTCTTGACAGAAAGCGAAGCTTTGTATTACCTAGCTTCGCTTTCTTTTAGCAGTTACCAGTTGTCGGTTATCAGTTATTAGTTGTGGTACTTTATTTTTGATATTTTTCTTTGACTAGCAACTAACAACTATTAACTGAAAACTGTATTTCAGAAGGATTTCTATGCCAGTTCCCAAAAGACGAAAAAGTAAATCACGCCGTGATATGAGACGAGCGACTCACAAGCTTTCTTCAGTCACATCTAATCCTTGCCCTCGTTGCGGTTCGCCTAAGCTGCCTCACCGGGTGTGTTTGCATTGTGGGCATTACAAAGGTAAAGAAGTTGTGCCGATGGAGTAGTCGTTTCCCATGAATGTAGAAAAAAAGATTAAACAAATTATTGCCGAACAATTGGGAATTTCTGAAGAAGAAATCTCTCCCGAAGCCAGTTTTATCGAAGAACTAGGTGCGGATTCGCTCGATATCGTCGAGCTCATTATGGGAATGGAAGAAGAATTCGAAATGGAAATTTCGGATGAAGATGCTGAAAAAATGCTTACCGTTCAAGATGCAATTGATTATGTAAAGAAACGCATTGCATGAAAATCGCTCTCGCTGCCGACCACGCTGGTTACCCCTTAAAAAAAGCCCTAGCCGTCTACTTAAACAATCAGAAAAATGAAGTAATTGATTTTGGTGTAAATCAAGTGGTCTCTGTTGACTATCCTGACTATGCAGAGCAAGTGGCGCGAGCCGTTTCTTCAGGCCAGGCCGATTTAGGAATTTTAGTTTGTGGAACAGGTCAGGGAATGGCCATCTCCGCCAATAAAGTTCCAGGTATTCGTGCCGCCGTAGTGAGTGATTTATATTCTGCGCGAATGGCCAAAGAACATAATAATGCGAATGTTTTAGCCTTGGGTGCGCGCGTTGTTGATGCTTCAAAGGCTATTCGCTTAGTAAAAGCTTGGATGAGCGCCGGTTTTAAGGGGCAGCGGCACCAACAACGCCTCGATAAAATTTCTCATCTTGAAAAGAAATAATAAATTCCTACTTTTCTTTGACTTTGTCTGCTCTTCTTAGTTACTAATAAATTCCTTTTAAAATCTATCGACCGCTCAATAATGGAGATCCCATGAGTTTTTTAAGTGATTATGATTCTGAAATTGCTCAAGCAATTGAGAAAGAAACAGAACGTCAAGAATATAAATTAGAAATGATTGCCTCTGAGAATTTTGTTTCGCGTGCTGTGTTAGAAGCTGTTGGATCGGTGATGACCAATAAATATGCCGAAGGTTATCCCGGCAAACGCTATTACGGAGGCTGCGAGTTTGTAGATATCGCTGAGAACGTGGCACGGGACCGAGTTAAAACACTTTTTGGAGCAAGCTACGCAAACGTTCAACCACACTCTGGTTCTCAAGCGAACATGGGAGTTTATTTCACCTTTCTAAAGCCAGGCGATAAAGTGATGGGAATGAACCTATCGCATGGTGGCCACTTAACTCATGGCTCTTCGGTAAATTTTTCGGGTCAGCTTTATAATTTTGTGGCTTACGGAGTTGATCCTAAATCTGGATTAATTGATTATAATGCTTGTGCGGATTTGGCTAAAAAAGAAAAACCCAAAATGATTACGGTAGGAGCGTCAGCTTATTCCCGGAATATTGATTATAAAAAATTTAGAGAAATTGCCGATTCAGTAGGGGCGTTTTTGTTTGCCGATATTGCCCATCCTGCAGGTTTAATTGCTAAAAAACTATTGAATGATCCTCTTCCTCATTGTCATGTCGTGACTTCCACCACCCATAAAACTCTGCGAGGGCCACGCGGTGGAGTAATTTTAATGGGGCAGGATTTTGAAAATCCTTTTGGAGTGGTGGCGCCTAAGTCTGGCCGGAAAAAAATGATGAGTGAACTTTTAGATTCGATGATTATTCCTGGAATTCAAGGTGGCCCGCTTATGCACGTGATTGCTGGTAAAGCGGTCGCTTTTAAAGAAGCCTTAGAACCTTCGTTTGAAGAATATGCGAAACAGGTTATTAAAAATGCCCAGGCACTGGCCGAAACACTTTTAGGTTTTGATTACCAAATTGTCTCTGGAGGCACCGATAATCATCTTTTATTAATTGATTTAAGAAATAAGAAAATTACGGGCAAACTGGCTCAAGAAGCTTTAGAAAAAGCAGGAATTACGGTAAATAAAAATGCGGTTCCTTTTGATGATCAGAGTCCATTGATTACGAGTGGAATTCGTATTGGTTCTCCCGCTCTCACGACTCGTAAAATGAAAGAAAAAGAAATGCAATTGATCGCGGGATGGATTCATCAAGTGCTTTCGAATCCTGAAAGTGAAAGTGTGAGCGAAAAGGTTAAAAAAGAAATTAAAGATTTGTGTAAAAATTTCCCTTTGTATCTGTAATGATTAGTCAACAGTTCCTAGTTATCAGTTGCTAGCTAAAGGAAGAGATCAAATGATAAAGTACCAAAACTGATAACTGACGACTAGTCACTTATAACTGCATTTATGAAATGTCCCTTTTGCCAATATGCCGACACTAAAGTCATTGATTCGCGCTTGGCGAAAGAAGGGGAGATTATTCGTCGCCGTCGAGAATGTGACGAATGTCAAAAACGATTTACCACCTATGAGCGGGTCGAAGAAATTCTTCCTTTAGTAATTAAAAAAGATGGCAGACGAGAACCTTTTGATCGTTCGAAAATAGAAAGTGGGATGCTCAAAGCTTGTGAAAAGCGGCCTATTTCTGTCGAGACTCTTCAAAAATTGGTAGAAAATATCGAATCCCAACTCTTAGAACGGGGAGAAAAAGAAGTTTCTTCTGTAGAGCTGGGAGAGAAGGTCATGCAAGAATTAAAAAATCTTGATGATGTAGCCTACGTGCGGTTTGCATCAGTTTATCGTTCCTTTAAAGACATTGGTGAATTTGTCGATTTAATTAAAGATCATGAAAAACAAACGGGCGAAAAATAAATTTTCAGAAATTGATTTAGCCCACATGGAAACAGTTTTGAATCTTGTTTCTGCCTCTCCTCGCACTTCTCCTAATCCTCGTGTGGCAGCTGTAATCGCAAAAGGCAAAAAAGTTTTGGCGACGGGATATCATCGAGGTCCAGGGCTGGCGCATGCTGAAATCGAAGCTCTCCGGCAATTAAAGTTTAAAGCAAAAGGGGCAACTTTATACGTTTCTCTAGAGCCATGTTGCCATACCGAAAAGCGGACGCCTCCTTGTGTAGAATCAATTGGCCAAAGTGGAATCGCGCGGGTTGTTATCTCGGTGAGAGATCCTAATCCTCAGGTAAATGGAAAAGGTATTCGGCTTCTTCGTCAACAGGGAGTTTTGGTAGAAGAAGGGTGTTTGCAGGAAAAAGGGAAAGAGTTAATTAAGGCTTACGAAAAGTGGATTCAAACTAAAATTCCGTATGTGTATTTAAAGTCAGCCGCGAGTTTAGATGGAAAGTTAGCAACCTCCAGTGGCCAGTCGCATTGGATTACAGGTGAAAGTTCTCGCAAAGAATTGCATAAGCTTCGTGCCCAAGTCGATGCCATATTAGTAGGCTATAATACGGTTCTGCAAGATAACCCTCAACTGACCGTGCGTGGTATTCGAGGAAAAAATCCCATTCGAATTTTACTGGATTCTCACTTAAGACTCCGCGAAGGGCTGCAAGTCTTTCAAACGGCCGATCAAGTTCCTACTTGGGTGGCTACGCTTGAGGAAGAAAAGAAAAATCCTCATCGAGAATTTCTAGAAAAACGGGGCGTTCAATGTTTGTGGTGCCCGCCCGATAGAGAAGGACGAGTTGATTTAAAATTTCTGCTTAAAGAATTGGGTGCGCGCGGCGTGTGTTCGCTTTTAGTAGAAGCAGGAGCTATTTTAGGTTCGGCTTTTATCGAACAAAAATTATCGGATGAATGGTGGTTATTCTTAGCTCCTAAAGTTTTAGGCGGTGGGGGGCTAGATTTACTTAAAGATTTAAGGGTAGAGCGTTTGCAAGATGCTCCCAGTTTTAAGATTTGTGAAATCACTCCTTTTGAGGATGATTTAAGAATTCGGCTCAAGGCCGTTTCAGACTAGGCGGATTATGTTTACCGGTATTATTGAAGGCGTTGGAAAAATACTTCGGATTGAAAGTTCACCACACGCTCGTTTATTGGAGATTGCCGCGCCTTTTTCTTTGAATCGAGAAAAAATTGGGGATTCCATTGCCGTTGAAGGCTCTTGCTTAACCGTAGTTAAAAAAACGAAAAATCGATTTAGCGTCGAGGTTTCTCCTGAAACCTTAAAAATAACGACTCTGGGGAATTTAAAAATAGGAGACGAAGTAAATCTCGAAAGAGCGCTTAAGCTTTCAGATCGATTAGGAGGTCACTGGGTGCAAGGGCATGTAGATGGAGTGCTTACCTTAAAGTCTAAAAAAGAAGTAAAAGTAGCTAAAACTTCGTATTTATTTTTAAATTTCGCCTATCCTCAAAAATTTAAAAAATACTTTGTGGTAAAGGGTTCAATTACGCTTTCGGGTGTCAGTTTAACCATTAACGAGCTAAGTACCCAAAATCTTTCAGTTTGTTTAATTCCCCACACCCAAAAAAACACGACTTTGACAGGCTTAAAACCTGGTGCTAAGGTGAATTTTGAGGTTGATATTTTAGCGAAGTATTTAGAGAGCTTAAGTCGTAAAAGGTGAAGTAACTTTCATCAGAAAGTTTGTCTTAAATATGAATTCTAAAAAAAATATCCATGAAGAGTTGCTTCAGCTGAACCGTTCGGTAGAACGAGTTGAAAAAGCCTTAGAAGATTTTCGCGAAGGTCGCATGGTCATTTTGGTAGACGATGAGGATCGTGAGAACGAAGGGGATATCGCTTTTGCTGCTGAAAAAACTACTCCCGAAGCCATCAATTTTATGGCGAAGTATGCGCGGGGTTTAATTTGCTTAACCTTAACGGGTGAAAAATTAGAGGCTTTAGATTTGCCTTTGATGGTTGAAACCAAAGAAAACGATTCTCCTTTTGGAACGGGTTTTACGATTTCCGTGGATGCGCGGAAGGGAATCAGCACCGGTATTTCAGCCGCCGATCGCTCCCATACCATTTTAACGGCTATTGCCGATTCAGTAAAACCCGAAGACTTAGTTCGTCCGGGTCATATCTTTCCGCTTCGAGCTCAAGAGGGGGGCGTTCTAGTCCGAACCGGCCAAACGGAAGGATCGGTCGATTTAGCACGCTTAGCGGGTTTAAAGCCTGCCGGAGTGATTTGTGAAATCATGAATGATGATGGCACCATGGCCCGCATGCCCGATCTCGAAATTTTTGCCAAAGAACATAAGCTTAATATTGTTTCAGTGGCTGATATCATCCGGTATCGCATGCGTAATGAATCTCTTGTAGAGCGTGCGTCTCAAGCAAATCTACCTACAGATTTTGGCAACTTTCAGATCTTAGTTTTCGATAATAAGATCGATTCTCGGCATCATGTGGCGTTGGTAAAGGGAGAAATTCTTCCGGATGAAGAAATCTTAGTTCGAGTTCATTCCGAATGCTTAACGGGCGATACCTTTGCCTCACTCCGCTGCGATTGTGGCCCTCAGCTTCAGAAATCGATGCAGATGATCGAAGCGACGGGAAAAGGGGTTATCCTCTATATTCGTCAAGAAGGCCGTGGAATTGGCCTAATGAATAAAATTAAAGCGTATCACTTGCAACAACAGGGCTTAGACACGGTGGAGGCGAATGAAAAGTTAGGGTTTAAACCCGACTTGCGCGATTACGGGATTGGCGCACAAATTTTAGTGGATTTAGGCTTAAGAAAGATTCGTTTGTTAACGAATAATCCTAAAAAAGTAGTGGGGCTCGAAGGATATGGTTTAGAGATCGTCGAGCGTGTTCCGATTGAAATGGAACCCAACACCTCCAACGAACAGTATTTGAAGACGAAGAAAGAGAAGTTAGGCCATCTTCTGAAAAAAGTATGACAAAAAAACAATCGAGTTTAAAAAAAGTGCGGGTAGGCAGTGCTCGCGTTGCCATTGTCTGGAGCCGTTTTAATCAAGACATTTGCCAGGCATTGCTTGAGGGTGCTTTAAAAGGATTGAAAGAAAATGGCATTGCTCAAAGCTCGATTGAGGTGGTTGAAGTGCCAGGGGCATTTGAAATTCCTTTAGCCAGTTTGAAGCTCGCGCAAACTAAAAAATATGCGGGAGTCATCTGCTTAGGGGCTGTTGTTCGAGGCGAAACTTCGCACTATGATTATGTTTGTTTGGGAGTGACTGAGGGTATTTTGCAGGCTCAATTAGAAACTGGTGTGCCCATGGCTTTTGGTATTTTGACAACCGATACTGTAAACCAGGCCCTTGCTCGAGCGGGGGCTGGAAAAGAAAATAAAGGGTATGAAGCTGCGCAGGTTGTCTTGGAAATGATTTCGATTTGTCGTAAAATATTCCCCTCACCCTTCCCCTCTCCCCTGAGGGGAGAGGGTGGGGGAGAGGGTTAATATGGGACTGCGTCGTAAAGGCCGTGAGGCCGCTCTACAAATTTTATATCAACTTGATTTAAGCCATGGCGAGCTCAAAGAGCTTAGTGCGGCTTATTGGAACCAGCATGAGGTCGAGGCTGAGGCAAAAGAATTCGCCGAACATCTAACCCATGGCGTGTTAAGAAATTTACGAGAGATTGATCATTTGATCGAATCACATTCCACCCATTGGAAAATCTCTCGGATGAGCTGTGTTGATCGAAATATTTTGCGAATTGCCGTGTTTGAACTTCTTTATCAGTCGGATATCCCTGCGAGCGTGAGCTTAAATGAAGCCATTGAAATCGGAAAAAAATTTGGCACCGAAGATTCGGGTGCATTTATCAATGGAATTCTAGATCATATTGCGAAAGAATTAAAAAAAGATTAAAGTATCCCAACTCTATTTGAATTTCAGAAAAATGGGGATCTTCCATGATCGAACTCAAAATGACCGATAGGCCTGTGGATGAAATTCCGGGCCAGCTCACCTTTATCACCACTTATGCAGATGAACGTCCTCTTAAAGGAAATGCAGGTTTAGTCGATTGGCGTTTAAATGGTAAGCTTTCACATTTTATCCTCGATTCTAAATTCACCGGTAACGACGGCGAATCCCTTTTAATGCCTACGCGAGGTCGGATTGATGCGAATGAACTCTTGGTTTATGGGGTGGGCAATAAAGGGGTGATTAATGACCATAGCTTGCCCTCGCTTCTGAGCAAGATCGTCGAAAAAATTCTCCTCAAAGGAAATTCCAGTTTTTGTCTTTCGATTTCCGATGTCGTGCCAGGAATGTTCGAATGGCGTAATGCGGTGAGGCTATTTATGTCGATGCTTTCTGGGCAAAAGAAAGATCTGCAAATTTTCTTGGCCGAGAGAAAAGAATTTATCGAAGACGCAAAACGCCGTCATATGGATTTTGCTTTTGATGTCAAAGTCAGTTATGAATTGGTATGAGCCTTCCTGTAATAATTGCCCAAGATCTCGTTAAAAAATTTGATCACTTTATCGCCGTTGATCGCCTTCAGTTTGAAATTCAAGAAGGTGAGTGTTTTGGTTTTTTAGGCCCCAATGGAGCAGGTAAAACATCCACGATGCGGATGATTTATTGCTTTTCTCCCGTGAGCTCAGGTTCACTTACCGTGCTCGGGAAAAAGGTTCAAAGCGAGGCGGCGTCGATCAAAGCGCAAATGGGAGTAGTGCCTCAAGAAGATAGTTTAGATCCTGATTTATGTGTACGCGATAATTTGCTCATTTATGCACGGTATTTTAGCATCTCGCGTTCAGAAGCCTCGGTGCGTGCCGATGAGCTTCTCGATTTTCTGCAACTCTCCGATAAAAAAGACGAACCAATCTCTAAACTTTCTGGCGGAATGAAGCGCCGTTTGGTGATTGCCCGTGCCTTAATTAATCGCCCCAAAATTTTAGTCTTAGATGAACCCACCACAGGCCTAGATCCTCAAGCCAGACATTTGATTTGGAATAAACTTCGCAGCCTAAAAAAAAGTGGAGTCACCATGGTGTTGACTACTCATTACATGGAAGAAGCGGCTCAACTTTGTGATCGTTTATTGATCATGAACGAAGGAAAAGTTTTAGCCTCCGGCGCTCCACGTGATTTAGTCGAAAAATATGTGGGCCGCGAAGTTTACGAAGTGCGTGCGCCCAAAAATATTTTAGAAACACTCCAGAAAAAACTGAAAGCCAATTTTGAAATCGAAATCTCAGATGGAAACCTATTTATTTTTGTTCGGGAGTCTGATTCGGCCAATGGAGAAATTCTTTCATCCTTGCAAAACTTAGATTACCATCACCGCATGGCAAGTTTAGAAGATGTTTTTCTAAAAGTCGCGGGAAGGGAACTGAGGGAATAGGACATGTTCAAAGTCTGGTATCGCGATTTCAAAGTTTGGTCTCGTTATAAGGGCTCTTCGCTTGTAGCAAATTTAGGCGAGCCCTTGCTTTATTTATTTGCGATGGGATTTGGCTTGGGGCGTTATGTAAGTGATATTGGAGGCGTAAGTTATGCCGAATTCTTAGCGCCCGGTTTGATTATGGCCTCAGTCATGCATTCGGCTTCTTTAGAAACCACTTATTCTTCTTACACGCGTTTGGCGATCCAACGCACTTACGATTCAATGGTGTATACTCCTTTAAGTTTTAAAGATGTGGTTTTAGGCGAAATTTTTTGGGCCACCACCAAAAGTTGTTTTTCGGGCATCACCATGCTTCTAGTTTTTACTTTATTTGGTTTAGTAAAAACGCCCTTAGTTCTTTTAACGCTTCCCTTGTGTTTTGTGGTGGGAGTGGTTTTCTCGGCTTTAGGAATTTTGGTGACGGCGTATGCGCGCGGTTACGAGTTTTTTAATTATTACCTCACGCTTTTTATTGCCCCCATGTTTTTACTTTCGGGAACTTTTTTTCCACTCGATCAGTATTCAACGGGCTTAAGAGCTATCACTTGGCTTTTGCCTCTAACCCATGCGGTAAAAGGAGCCCGAATTTTGTTTCAAGGTCATGTAAATTCAGAGCTTGGATTTGTTTTTATTTGGTTAAGCTTATTAGCCGTGATTTTTTCTTATTTTGCGGTAAAGAAAATTGAGATGAGATTGTATGTGTAAGACCTCCCCCCAAGGGGAGGTAGAAAAAAAACTATGAAAAAACAAAACGCCATTTTACTTTTAGTTTGCCAAGATCAACCCGGCATCGTCGCCCAAATCACGGATTTTGTCTATCAGCACGGCGGCAACATCGTCGATTCCGATCAACATACCGATCTTGAAAGCGGAATTTTCTTCATGCGCTTGGAGTGGGAGCTAGAAAAGTTTCGCTTGAATCTCACTTCGCTTAATCAAAAACTTCAGCCGCTTTGTAAAAAGTTTAAAATGAACTACAAACTTCATTTTAGTAATGTGCTGACCCGTCTTGCGATTTTCGTCTCTAAATACGAGCATTGTCTTTACGATCTTCTGGTGCGTCACGCCTCAGGAGAGATGCAGGTTGAGATTCCCCTCATTGTGAGTAATCACCGCGATCTTCAGCCAGTCGCCAAGCATTTTGGTATTCCTTTTCATGCTTTCGCGATGCGTGCAGATAATAAACAGCAAATCGAGGCCAAGCAAATCGCTCTTCTGAAAAAACATCGAATTAATTTAGTTGTGCTTGCGCGTTACATGCAGGTTTTGAGCGCGGATTTCGTGAAGCAATATCCTAATCAAATTATCAATATTCACCATTCGTTCTTGCCCGCCTTTATTGGGGCAAAGCCTTATCATCGGGCCTATGCCCGGGGTGTGAAAGTGATTGGCGCAACCAGCCATTATGTCACCGAAGAAATCGATGAAGGTCCAATTATTGAACAAAGTGTGGTGCGGGTCTCGCACCGCGACCGCATCGAAGACTTAATCCGAAAAGGTCGCGATCAAGAAAAGGTGGCCTTGGCCCAGGCCGTTCGCAAGCACCTCGAGCATCGCATTTTGGCCTATGGCAATAAAACGGTTGTTTTTGAGTAACTCCTTGAATCTCTTATATTTTTCTTGAAAAACCTGTGAGTTCTTGATCTGAAAGAAATGTGTAAAATTTTATAAATTTTACGCAACTTTTTAAGAGACCTGCCGAAGAAATAACATATTAAAATTATTTGCAGTTTTAACCTAGTACTTCATTCATAAAGGGGGCTTATTTTATGGGTACGAATTCCATTTCTTCGAATGTGTGTTTAACGGGTGTGAACGAAACGGTTTGCAGCAATGGTGCGAATGAGCCGGTTTCAAGGCCTCGGCCCAATGTTGAGTTTATTCCAAATTCTTCTGCATATTCTACTTTTAACCCTTTTCCTCAAGCCTCTGTTATTTCTGAACACCGTTATGCAAATGGAACAATAGTTCGAATTTTTGGAGAAGCCCCTCAAAGTTTTGACGATTATTTAAATCCTCCTGCCGCTACTTCACCTCGAGTCGCGCGTCATAGCTTAGCTTCCACAAATTTAGCTTCTTCTCATAATTTTGAAATCAGCCAAGCAGGTTTTGGTGGCGAAGTACTGGTCTTGTTGTGGTTAGCGGCCTTAGTCGGGGGACGCCCCGTTGAAGGAAGAGGAAGAATCGTGGAAGGAGAGAGTTTACCCCGTGAACTTCAACCCCTTTTGGCTGAATTCCAACGATTACGCGCTCAAGGTGCAAATACTTCTACTTGGGTGGCCCACCTGCGAGCTGAAATTGAAGTGTTGAATGGAAGAATTGCCTCTCTAGGGGGGGCGCATAGTCTTGAAGTAGCTACAGCGACTCGTCGTTTAGAGCAAGCTCAAGCGCGATATGAAGCGGCCCGCGATTTACGTCAGCAGACCCTGTTAGAACAACAGGGGAGTAAAACCCAAGTAGAGCAAGATTTTGATCGAGCAAACCGTAGATTGAGTGAAAATCGGGATGATCCGGCTGCACAGCAAGCTTTTTCAGAAGCTTTAGCAAGACGAACGGAATATTTAAGTCGTGGTCTCACTCCTAGCTTACGTCACGAGGCGGCAAGTCGTGCTTATGAAAGTGCGCTTTCCGAGATGAGAGCAGCGGAACAAGCTTTGCCCGAACTGCAAGCTTCCAATCGTAATGCGGGAGCTTATGATGCTCGTGCTTTTGAAGAGGGAGTTCGCAATCTTGAGACAAGAATTCGTTTCTTAGAAACTGTTCAACGCGCTTTAGAGGCTGATCCGGCAGCGGGTCAGGTGCCAGACCTTTCTCAATTGCTGAAAGAACTGGGGAAAATGAAAGAGATTCGAATCGATATCTCTGAATCGGTCTCTCAAGTTATTTATTCTTCGCAAAGTGATGCCCGAAGCGCCAGATTTCCTACTTCTGAAGTTCGTTTAAGAGCTTTGAACCAAGAGATTCCCATCCACGAAAGAGTGTTGGGAGACGCCACTCAACGCCTTCAACGCCTTCAAGGCCAGGCTGAAAACTTTTTAGCAGCGGAGGAGCGCCGAAGTACCGAAAGTCTTCGAGAACGCTTAGAAACTGCCAATGCCGAAATTCGACGTCTGGATGGAGAAGTGACTGCAGCCGAAGCAGAAATTCGCGGCCAACGGGTGCCTGATCTTTCAGACTTAAGTCAAAGAAGGGCAGAGCGCCAAGGTTTTAGAGACGAGGTCAGAACTCTTGAAGGCCAAATTCGCGACCGGCAGGCTCAATTAGTTCAATTTCAACAAGAAGCCCGAGAAATTGAAGCGCGTTTCCGGCACGGAAGCAATGCGAATTCTCGGCCAAGAAGCGCTGAAGGTTTGAGTGCTTCGCTCGCCGATGCTGAAGTGGCGTTATCCGCGGCTCGTGCGAGTTTGGATTCCTTGCATTTTGAACGCGGCGCACTTCAACTTATTCATAATTTGCAACGCTTAAATGCAAATGCCTTTGATTCAATGCTTGCAGGGGACTGACACCCTTTCTAATGAGGTTTCATGAACCAGTGCCGCTTCATTTCGGGGTCTAATTCTTTAGGCGTGTTTGAGCCCGCGCGGGCCTTTCCCGCGCAAAATTTGGAGCTCTCCAATCTCACTCCCGAATGGCTCAATGGGGCTGCGCCTTTTACGGTGTACCGGCAGGGCGGCTATGAAGTAAGGGGCTTTGAACCGGCAACAAGCGTCTTTAATTTTCAAGATTGCTTTCAGCCTGCTTCTGTTCCTTCTGCGTCAGGGTTCCGTCCAATTTCACGTCCATCCGAAAGTACAACGCCCGTCGTTTGCCGGGATCCGCACGATTTTTTTTCGAATCCTCAAGATTTAAGATCTCTCAATGCCTTGCTTCAAGCGATTGCCGGTAATGGAACCGTAGCGACAGAAAGTATTTTACGAAGTCTGACCAGTGCGAGCCCGCTTTTGCTCGATGCGCAAGTTTCGGGGAACGATCAGTGTGTTGTGGGATTTCTGAAAATGCTCCAAGGTTCGGGAGATCCAGCACAAGCCAATCTTTACCAAAGAATTCTCCAAGTTCGCCGCGATGTGCTCCGGGCCGATACCAATCACGATGGAGTGGTCAATAATTCGGAGATGTTGGATTTTGTGCAAGTAACTCAGCGCACTGAGGTGAATCGAACATTTCTCTGGCAGAATATTGCCCAGTTTCGTGCAGCGACCCATGCAGTTATCCATCAGCTTCCTTTAGCGCTTTCCCAAGAGCGTCTTTCTTCCGAAGAGGTCGAACGGCTGTGGCGCATTTTTAATCATTATGCAGAGCTTGCGAGAGAAGAGGGGGCTAGTACAGGCAGTACGGCTCTCTACGGTTTTTCATTACAAGATTTCCCCCGAACCACAACAGAACCCGCTTTGATCAGCCGAATTCGGGCTGGTAATTTGAGCCCTCAAGAATGGGCTGGGGTGCGGGCGATTTTAACGGCGTGGGATGCTGAAGACCAAGCCATTCATGCGCAAGGGGTGGCCCCCTTTTTCCCCGCAGAATTACAGTTACTCGATCATTTTCTCCAAGTCGCCGCCCGTAACCACGAATCGCTTTATGGATTAAGAGTTGTTGCTGGCGATGGTGGGAATGTTTCTTGCCCCGGCCGCGATCCCAATCGCTGCGAGGATGAACGTCGCTTTATGGCACAAGAGCGTGCAGGTGCCGAAATTCGGGGGAGTTTTATTGCTAGCCTCATGGAAAGAACGAGTACGGAGGTTTTTGCTGCTGGTGTTCGCCAGATGGCGCCTTTTGAATTGAATAACGCGGGCTATGTTTCGGCGACTGCCTTGATGGAGCGCGCGCGGGCAGGCACGCTGGATCCTCAAGAAGTTCGCTTGTTGCGCGAGTGGATGATGCCCCGAGCCATTGCCGAAGGTCTTGTGATTCCCGGCAATACTTTAGAACAAGTGGCAGGAGGAGCTTGGCGCAGTATTCGAGGAATGTTGACTTGGGAATTTTATTTTAGAATGCTCGTTATTTTGCCCCAGCATGCGTGGATGTATCAACAAACCATCGAACGTTGGCACTTTAATTCGCGTCTCCAGAACCTGTGTGGAGAAAATGTTGCGGGTGATCGAGATCAAGCATTCAGTGCGTACGAAAGAGGCCTTGCAGAATATGTGAAGCAACATCCCTTGACGCCTTGGGGAAATCGTTTACTGACTTTCGTAGAATTGAGTATCTTTAATTTTTTGATAGGGCCCCATAAAGATACCGGAAACCCTGGCTGGGATATTATCACCGATGCTTTATTTTTACCTTTTTTCCGCGCATTTGGTCATGCTCAAATTCAATGGAGCCAGCTCCCGCGCTTAATTCAAGAACATCCCGAAATTTGCCACGGAGAGTATGAAGAGACTTTGCCTGCTCCCGAAACTGAGCAAACACCGGAGGCTCCTGAGAACAGTCAATCTGTGGTCCGCGGAATCTTAGCCACAGCGCGAAGTTCTCGGCCAATCCACACGATAGATGTTTCACAAATTCCCTATTTGCGCTCTGGCCCCACTCACGGAATCGAAAGTTATTTACAAGAAATATTTCCCTTTGTTTTTTCAAATCCCTCCGCTAATCCGGTAGGAGCTGGGTTAGGAAACCCAGTCATGGTGAGATAATTTTAAAAAAGGAGAAAAATTTATGGCCACCAATATTTGCAGAACTCCTTCGAATGTTTGTATTGAAGGT
>CAYWGE010000015.1:0-15880 GCA_964457215.1 uncultured Pseudomonadota bacterium | reverse complement strand
CTAAGAAAAAGAAAACCGAGCAATCTCAGGGAACTCCCGAAACAAAACCCAACACACCCCATAATTAATTATTATGCCACAGAAAGTGAAATGCCCAACCTGCAAGCAACAAACGCCTTGGGAAGGAAACTCATTTCGTCCTTTTTGCAGCGATCGCTGTCGCACCCGCGATTTGGGAAATTGGGCGACTGGGCGATATGCCGTGCCCGTGCAGGAATTTGACTCCGATTCGGAGTTTCAAGAGACTTTGAAGTCTATTCGGAAGGAAAATGAGTAAGGCTCTTCTCGCCTGTGACTCACCAGTCTCTAGTGTCCTTTTTATTATTGTGATCCCCACAACCTTTATTTAAAATGGACGATAAAGCGGATATGAATAGTATTCGACATTTCATCTTCTTTTTTATTTTAATTTTATCTCCTCTGTTTTGCCCTGCCGGATGGGCTGATCCCCGTCACCCGACGAATCATTTTTTAGGTAATCCTCCGAGTCTGGCGTCTCTCATTTGTCAAAATGATAGTTGTCGAAGTGTAGGCGGCCTCGAATTCAACTACTTGATAGTGACTCGTCCTATTTTTGTCTCGGCTTTAACTCCCTTCATTAACTGGAAAACTTCCCAAGGTTATCGCGTGGGTTTAGTCACCGTAGAATGGCTCGATCAAAATTTTTCTGGCCGGCATATGGCAGAAAAAATGAAAGCAGGACTCCATTTTTTGCGACGCAATTCAGGCGTGCAGTATGTTCTTCTTGTCGGAGATACCTCCGTTGGAAATGTAGGTGGAGTTACCCCGCCTTCTGCTTTCGAAGATTCTCTAGGTATTGTTGATATTGGCAATATTACCCCGGAAAGGATGAGATATTCTTATAATTTGACCCAGCCATGGAATGTTCCCACAGGTTTTTATAGAAGGTTACCTTCCGATCCTCCGCAAGTGATACTTCCTTCGGATGCTTATTTTGTGGAAGATCGAAATTGGGATCCTGAGAATACGGGCCTCAATCTTATTACAAATCGAGAGGATGGATCAGGGCAACTGAATGCTAGTTTATTTTTGGGTCGCTGGCCTGTTCGTAGTCCTGGTGAAATTAATTCTATTTTTCAAAAAACTCGAAGTGTCAGTCCGGCAACGAGTATTTTCTTTACTCAAAATACTCCTGCTCCGGATGCTCATGTGATTGAATGCCCACACGTATGGCCCCCTGCCGAAAATGATCGGTTTTTTTGTTATTTAAACCAGATGGATGTTGTTCGTCCGAGACTTTTTGAAGCAAACACGCCTTGGCTTCGTACAGAGAGTCTGTGGGCGGACCCCGATGACCCTGTTCAATCGAGAAATTTGCAAGAACGCCTTTTCTCTGCTCAAGGAATTGTCTCCCAAACCTATCATGGCAGCCACGCTTGCTTAAGGCTTTCGGAAGAATGTTTTCACATCGAGCAAATCGCTTTTAGATATGTTTTCCCGCTAATGGAAATAGGATCTTGTTTGATTGATAGTTTTTATTGGGACCAAACTTATGGAGAGAGAGACGATAGTTTGGCCGAAGCCTTATTGCGAGCACCTACAGGGCCTGCCGTTATAACAGGTTCCCCTAATCCTTATATGTTTTTCAATGGGCTTCTAGAAGGTAAAACCGTGGGTGAAGCATTTTGGCGCAGTGGGCAGACCTACGTTTATTGGCCTAATCCCGTTACTTTGTTAGGAGATCCTTCACTCAAAGTCTTGCAGACCTATACTCCAGAGAAAATCAAACTACCCCCAATTAATTATCGAAAACTTGAATTTCCTAAAGTAATTCCTCCGGATCCAAAAGCCGAAAACTCCAAATAAAATTTAAATGGATAAAGGTTTTTAAGAAATCTTATCGGAAAACTTCTGATGAAATAAACCGTAACGAATGCCGTGGTCACTCACCACCACTTCCTTCACGCCTAATTTTTGCATCACTTTTTCTAAAATGACTGCCCCGGCCAGTAAAACATCCGCGCGTTTGGGTTCCATACCGGGCATTTGTTTTCGTTCTGCCAAGGGTTTGCTTCTTAGGTTTTGGATAAGTTGTTCCAGGCGCGTGAAAGAAAGTTTTGCACCTTGAATTCGCTCATGCTCGTACACGGGGAGGGCTTGGTCGATAGCGCTTAAAGTGGTGAGGGTTCCGGCGAGCCCAATCAAAGTTAAGGGAGCCTGACTTTGAATCCAAGGTTTGGGTAATGGATCCAGATCTTTTGTAAGTTTTTCTTCAATTTTTTCAGAGAGAGTTTTGAAATCTAAATCTGAAATAGGATCGGAGTGAATAAATTCTTCCGTGAATCGCACCGAGCCCATACGCATGGAGATCGCTTGGAGTTTAGCGGTGCTCCCATCGTTTTCTAAAGGCCAAATAATTTCGGTAGAGCCGGCACCAATATCTAAAACCACAAGATTGGAGTAATGGTCTTCAAAATCTAAAATCGCGGAAAGATAGGCGAGCTCTGCTTCTTTTTTGCCTGGAATGATTTCTAATACAAAGCCGCATTGTTTTTTGACACGGTCGACGAATTCCTTGGAATTATGGGCCAGTCGCAGGGCTTCGGTGCCAATGCAGGCAATCGCACTCACTTGGTTGCGGTGACAAAGATCGGTGAATTGGCGCAGGGCAAACAAAGTGCGCTCCATTGCTTCTTCATTTAAAATACCTGTTTCACTTAAGCCTTGGCCTAAACGGGTGATCTCTGCTTTTTCGACAAGCGGAATTATTTTTCCTTGGGCATCGAACTGCGCAATGAGGAGGAGGATGGTGTTGCTACCAATATCGATTGTTGCGAAATTCATTTTGAGTTATCAGTTGCCAGTTCTTAGTTATCGGTTGTGGTTGTTTTAATTCTTAACTGACAACTAGCAACTAATCACTGATAACTGTCTTACTGCATCCAAGGAGACCAGTCAGGATTTACACAATCTCCAGAATCTGTGATTTGATTTTGGCTCGAACCATCCCAGAGCATTAAATAAACATCACTTTTATAACGGCGGGTACTGGTATAAATGATGTAGCGCCCATCGGGAGAATAGCTAGGAGATTCGTTGTTTCCGCTTCCGGCGGTTAAGCGTTGAATCAAACTTCCATCCGTATTCATTGTAAAAATATCGAAGTTTCCACTATCGCGACTCGTGAAGGCGACTTTATCACCTTTGGGAGACCAGTCGGCTTGATCGTTTTGATATCCTGCATAAGTTAAACGTTTCACATCACCTCCATTGCGGTTCATCACAAAAAGATGAAGATTGCCTGCGCGTTCGGAGGCAAAAATAATGTTTTGGCCATCGGGAGACCAGGTAGGCCCTAAATCAATTCCGCGACTGCGGGTAAGTTGCGCGAGTTTGTTTCCTTGTGGATCGATCAAGTAAATTTCAGGATCACCCGACATACTACTCGAAATAGCGATGGAAGAATTATCGGGAGCCCAAGCGGGAGTGATGTTCATCGAATTATTAAAAGTAATGCGTTTAGGAACACCTTTGCCATTGGTAGAGCCCAGGAAGATTTCCGGGAAATATTTAGTATAAGAAGTAAATGCTACCGTATTTCCATTATGAGACCAATCGGGGGAAACATTGATGGACTTATTGCGGGTCACCGACATCTGATTCGCACCATCAATATCGGCGATAACAATCTCACGTTGTCCAATGCGTCCACAGGCTGCGGCGAGCTTCGTTGAAAAAATCCCCCGTTCTCCGGTAAGGGCCAACATGATTTCATCCATAAAACGATGCACAGCGGCTCGGTAATTATTTTTATCAACTTTGTATTCTTTACCCACCAACATTTCTCCGGTGAATGGATCAAAAAGTCTCAGTTCTAAGACGATATTTTTTCCATCTAAGCTATAACCGCCTTTGACAAGAGCGGCGGCTTCAAGCGCGGACCACGGTTTAAAATCAAATGGAGGAATAATAGATCCTGGATTTTCGGGATAAGCAGTTTTGGAGATTAAATTGAAGTAACCGGCTAATTTTACATCGTTACGGAGTACATCGGCAATTTTGATAGCTAGGCCGTCTTTATCGGATCCTCCTTTAGGGAGAAGATCCGGAATCGCAATGGGAAATTTTCTATCGGGAAGGGGTTGATCTAAAATAATATAAAGACGTTTGCCTGGGTTGCTTTCGGGTGTTTGAGCCGAGGCACAAAAAGGAAGAAGGATGATAAAAAGAGAGAAGATAATTTTTTTCATGAAATCCCCTTTAAAAATATTGGGCTACCGAATTTACTTCAAATGATTTTTCCCTAAAATCTTTGCGAGTGCAAGCTTTGATTCGATTTTTGTCCCTGCAAAAAATTATTTTCCAAATTGAACGGCTAAGCCTTCACGCAGAGCGACTTGGCAATTCACGGGAGGAGCAGGAAGGGGCGAAGAACTCGTAATGGCTCTCAATGCAGAGCTATCCAGAGAGAGATCTCCTGATTTTTGTATCCATTGCGTTGAAACCACATTGCCGCTTTCGTTAATCATGGCTGCAATTTTGGGGGGGCGGGGCGGTTTATTGCCCCCTGTAATGCGAATCCAATTTCCTAAAATACGTTGTTTGACTTTTGCCGAGTAGAGTCCGCATTCAGAATTTGAACCACCCGGACTTCCATTGGGGTCTCCTTGCCCCGCTTCTTTGACTTGAGCAGCTTCTGGGATAGGGGTTCTTTCTTTTAAATCTTCATTAATTTTAGCTAAAGCATTGAGAATTCGAGGATCTTCTTTGCGAGGAGAGGTTTCTTTTTTCTCAGGATTTTCTTTCGGCGTTTCTTTTTGCGGTTTTTTATTTTTGTCTTCGATCGCTATTTTTTCCTTTTCGGGACCCGTAGGTTTGTTTTCAGGTTTAGTCACGACGGGAGGGGGCTTTTCAGTGGGAAGAGGAGGTTGTTCAAAGCGGGCCTTGCGTTGTTCTTCAATGGTTGTTTTGGGAAGAGTTTTTACCTCTTTAAAAGGCAAACCTTCTGCCTCTCCCATGCCTCCCCCGAGCTGAAGCCAAGTAATTTGGGTTTGAGGCGGGACTTTCCAGCGATTAAAATAAGAAAAAACGAAAAAGAATAATACCAATAAAAGATGCCCCGCTACAGAATAGAGCAAATCCCTTTTAAAAGAAGGTTTGGCCACGAGAGGATTCTTGTTTTTCATGGTTAGAAGGAAGGGTTTGAGCCCCCTTGAGGCTGAGTGTCTGGCTCGGTGATCATACCAATGCGTTCAATGCCGGCGTTTTTACAAGCTGCCATGACTTGCACCACCGTTCCGTACGGCACGGTTTTATCGGCTCGAAGAAAAATATCTTTTTTAGTTTTATTTTGATAAATCGCCGCAAGTTTTTCGGGAATATTCACTACATTATAAGAGTTTTTGTCTCCTTGAAGAAACAAATCACCTTTTTCATTAATCGTTAAGACAACATCTTGTTTGTCGGTTTGAAGGGCTTGAGTGCTGGCACTGGGAAGATCAACGTTGACTCCTTCCATCATGAGAGGAGCCGTAACCATAAAAATAATGAGCAAAACCAACATGACGTCGACTAAAGGCGTGATGTTAATTTCCGCCATCGTGGTGTTGAAACGATTATTGGAGCCATTTTGAAAAGCCATTAAAAGAACTCCCGTTCAATGCGGCTGCTTAAATCCATAGAAAAATCTTCTAAGGTTTTAGCAAGTCGGCGAATTTTCGTAATAAAATAATTGTAAGCAATAACGGCAGGGATGGCTGCGGCTAGTCCTACGGCGGTGGCAATCAACGCCTCGGCAATGAAAGGTCCGACAGTTGCTAGAGATGTGGAGCCTGCTTTACCAATGGCCCAGAAGGCAGTTAAGATTCCCCACACGGTCCCAAAAAGACCAATAAAGGGAGCGGATGAAGCCGTGGTGGCGAGAAAAGGAGTGAGTTGCTCCAATTTTGCGATTTCATCGCTGGTGGCTCGATTAATGTTTTTTCGGATATGATCTAAGCTTAGTTTAGGAACTCGCGTAGGATCTTTCGCACGGGCTTGACGGTAACGCATGATATCGGAAATACCCGAAGAAAATACTTCATAAACCGGATTTCCTTCCCGAGAAGTCGTTTTAGTTAAAATTTCATCCACTGAATCGGAACTTTCGAATACCCCAATGAATTGAGCGGCCGTTCTTTGAGCTTTTTTAACTTGTTTGAGCTTAAAAAGGATGATGGCCCAAGAAATAACAGAAAAAATAATGAGTAAGAGCAACGTGGCTTTGACAACAGGATCTGAAGAAAAGAAGAGGTGAAATACGTGAAAACCTTCAGAAGTATCTGCAGATTGCATTTGAAGCAGAAGGGTAGCGAGTAAACCCATAAATAAAACTCCTTAATTGGTTACTGTAAAGTTACAACAAAACAAAATGTGTTTTGCACAGCGAAAATGGAAATTATTTTAGGTTTTCAAGACTAACGCATCCATTCGCAAGATTGTTTAAGGGACGCCTCAAAAACTTTACACCCGCTTGCGTACCGCGCATGCGGGCTGAGCCGGCTAGAAACGCCGCTCTTAAAGGGCGCGCTAGCTCGGACTCATTCTTGAAAACCTAAAATAATTTCCATTTTCCCTGTGCAGACTTAGCTTAAGTAAAAACATCATAGTAAAGCCATTAGAAAAGTCAAAGACCAAAAACAGTTGCCAGTTGCCAGTTATCAGTTCTTAGTGATAAGGAAATAACGCAACTGGTAACAAACAACTGGTAACTGATAACTAAAGATGGAGGAATCATGGCACTGCAGGATCTTTTAAGTGAAGCGTTAACGCGTGGAGAAAAAATCAAAGATCAATTGATTAAGCAAATTGTTCACTCACAACTTTTGGACAAACTCTTAGGCAATGAGAAAGTTTTAAATTCTTTACTAAGCGTTTTAAATTCCCGATCAAAATTTGAGAAGTTCTTTGAGCAGCAATTGCATGTGCTTTGTAAACTTTTTGAAGTGCCTTCCCGAGAAGAATTGAAAGGCATGGAAAAACAGCTTTCGCGTTTAGAAAATGAGATTGAGCATATGCACCGCCGCTTACTGACGCAACGCTTGCGCACCCCCAGTCGTAAGGCAACTTCTCGTAAAACTTCCACTCACCGCAAAAAAAAGTAAGTCATGCAAGAACGTGAAAAATCGATAGGTATTTTTGATTCCGGGATCGGTGGCTTAACTGTTTTTCAAGCGATTCGTCATCAGCTTCCGAATGAACATTTGGTTTATTTGGGGGATACTGCGCGCCTTCCTTATGGAAATAAAAGCCGTGAAACCATTACCCGTTATTCAATCGAAAATACTCAATTTCTGATTCGCGCTGGCGTGAAGGCGGTTGTGGTTGCATGCAATACGGCATCTGCTTTGGGATTAACTGAACTCCAAAAACAATTTTCTATTCCTATCTTAGGCGTGATTGAGCCCGGTGCTCAAGCAGCGGTCGCGGCAACAAAGTCGGGAGAAGTGGGCATTGTAGGAACCGACGCAACAATCGCCTCTTCTTCTTATACCAAGGCGATTCAGGCTTTAAATTCGAACATTCGAGTTTGGGGTGTGGCTTGTCCTTTGTTTGTCCCGTTGGCAGAAGAAGGGTGGGTAGAAGACTCAATCACTTATGATGTGGCAAAAAAATATCTCGCTTCGTTTGTGAAAACTCCTATCGATACGCTCATTTTAGGCTGCACACATTATCCTATTCTTAAGAAAGTGATTTCAGAGGTGGTGGGAAGTCGAGTACAATTAGTCGATAGTGCCGAGCAAACGGCCGTTGCGTTGAAGAAGCTTCTTCAAGAAAAAAATCTTGATCAAAAAAAACCTTCCTCTCAAAACTCTACTTTTTTTGTAACCGATTCCCCCGCGCGATTCAAACAAGTAGGAAGAAATTTCCTCAATCAATCGCTAGAAGGCGTGACGCTGGTCACTTTTTAGTGAAACTTATCTAGAAAAAAATTTACAAAAACCGAACAGCCAAAATATTGACCTTGCTACAAACATTGCTAGCTAAGGCTTTGCTACACCTCTATTGAGTTTTTTGGCAACTTAGGTCAAAAAAATGGCCATTTCTCCTTCGGAAAGGTGATCAGCTTTTAACAATCTCTAATGCCTTTATACAAAATCCGGAGTGGTACTCTCTTTGCTTAGTAGTTTGATTGAGATCCAGAAAATCCAATTAATCTTATAGCAAACGAGGGGGGGCGCTATGGATTCCAAGATTTTTAAGGGTGTTTCTTTTCTATTTTTATTCATCCTCATTTCGGTTTTTTCCACCGGGGCTCGAGCAGAGCAGCCTTACGATATGGGGAGTCCGACTCTCATGAATTTGTATGTGAGTCCTACAGGTAACGATAATAATAGCGGAGCAAGTTCAGCGACGCCTCTTCAAACGATTCGAGGGGCTTGGCGCAAAATGCAAGCGAGTGGTTTTGCTACTACCGGTTATAAAGTGAACTTTGCACCTGGTTCTTATTATAGTGATCTTTACTTAGATACTCTTCACGGGACTTATGAGCGTCCTGTTATTTTCACCGCAAGTCCTGGCACAGTGACATTCAGCGGGAATATTCAGTTTTATCAAGTCAGTTATATTTATTTAGAGAATATCACCTTGAGCCACGCGGGAGATGTTTTTCATTGCGATACTTGCGATCACTTTCTCTTAAAAAATATCGTGGCGAATGGTGGCAATCGTCAGGCCCAAGAAACCGTCAAAGTGAATCAATCCCAACATTTTTATATTGAGAATTCCGATATTCATGGTGCCTACGATAACCCCATCGATTTTGTCGCAGTCCAATATGGTCACCTTCTCAATAATAAAGTGCACGATGGTGAAGATTGGTGTGCTTATGCCAAAGGAGGGTCGGCTTATATTACCGTAGAAGGGAACGAATTTTATAATTGCGGTACAGGAGGTTACACAACGGGGCAAGGGACTGGTTTTGAATACATGGTTTATCCGTGGATTAATTATGAAACCTACGATACCAAAGTCGTAAATAACATTGTGCATGATGTGCAAGGCGCCGCATTTGGTGTAAATGGTGGTTTTAATATTTTGATTGCTCACAATACGGCATATCGAGTGGGTAGTCGAAGTCATGTGTTGGAGGTTATATTTGGTTCTCAAGAATGTGATGGAGATACAAATTGGCCGGGTGCTTGCCAAAATAATTATAATTTAGGGGGATGGGGCGATGCTTCCGGAAGAGTCTTTAGTATTCCCAATAAAAATATCTATGTTTACAATAATATTATTTACAATCCTCCCGGTTTTCAAAGTCAATGGCAACATCTTCAAATAGATGGGCCAAGAAGTAGTACCGGTGGAAACCTCCCGTCTACTCTGCATGCGGATACCAATTTGCAAATTCGCGGGAATATTATTTGGAACGGCACGAGTAGCATGTCTTTAGGAGTAGGAGGGGAGGCGTGTTTAGACTCAAATCCTACTTGTAATGTGACGCAACTGCTTACCGACAATGATTTTAACACGGTTCAACCTCAACTCATTAGCCCAAGCACGGGTAATTTCCGTCCTGTAGCAGGCGGAAATGTTTTTGCGAATGCGGGATTTGATATTCCGGATTTTAGTCCCACGGAATTTCCCCCTATTGCTATTCCTTTAGGGAATGTAGTGAATGATGTTTTATTTGACCGTGATGGAAATAGCCGCAACTCCAGTTTTATCCCAGGTGCTTACGGGTCAGGTGCTCCTGTTGCGCCGAGTGCAGATCTTTCGGTGAACGTGACTGATTCTCCTGATCCTGTTGTCCCCGGACAAAATGTCACTTACACCATCACCTTAAACAATGCAGGCCCTGCAAGTGCGGATAATCTGATCGTAAATGGGAATTTGACAGGGGGCACTGTTTTGTCGGCTAACTCTTCGGCCGCTAACTGCGTAGTGAATGCGACTGGTTATTCTTGCAACTTCGGAAGTTTCGCAGCGGGATCTACAACTATCGCCGTGCTGGCTCAACCGAGCGGATCCGGTTCTTTAAGTTTTACCGCAAATGCGACGACGAGCACGACGGATTCAAATACCGCTAACAATTCTAATACACAAACAACTACCGTCAGTGGAGATAGCGATGGCGACGGCATTTTAGATGCTAACGACAATTGCCCCGCCATTTCTAACGCCAATCAAGCAGATAACGATGGAGATCGGGTAGGGGATGCCTGCGATTCAGACGATGATAACGATGGGATCGCCGATACAACGGATAACTGCCCGCTTGCTGCAAACGCCGATCAGGCTGATCTCGATGGCGATCATGTTGGAGACACCTGTGATAACGATCTCGATGGTGACGCAGTCAATAATAGCTCGGATAATTGTTCACGCATTGCAAATGCCGATCAAGCCGACCCCGATGGAGATGGAGTGGGGACTGCCTGCGACAATTGTCCTAGTGTGTCGAATGCGAATCAGGCCGATAGCAATGGCAATGGAGTAGGGGATGCTTGCGAACCGGCGAGTATTGATTTGGTTGCCAATGCATGGGCGACGCAACCTTCTCAAACATGCACTGGCACTGGTACACAACTTTCGTGCACAGTCACCGGTAGTTTAGCGGTACGCTATCAAGGGAATACTGCTTTAAAAACCGCGTTTACCATGCGCTACTATTTATCCAATGATGGAGTGGTAGACAGTTCGGATACTCTCTTAAGAGAGAAATCCAGCGGCACCTTCACAAAAAATCAAACCAAGAATATTGCGTTTAGTCGAACACTCGCGCGAGGACAGAGCGCAAATGGTAAAAAAGTGATTGGAGTGGTGGATGCGACGAATATTATCGTGGAAAGTAGCGAAACGAATAATCAATTGGCCTCGAATACGATTGGAGGAACACCTCCTCCCCCACCTCCTACTACTTTTAATGCGGGCGGTAGGGTCACCGATTCGAATAGTGTTGCCCTCGGAGGGGTAACCTTAACCTTTAGCGTCGTCTCAGGAACGGGAGCATTGCCGGCGGTCACGACCACGGATGTAAACGGAAACTGGAATGCAACTGGTTTTGTGAGTGGCACAACTTACCGTGCAACGCCTGCGCTTTCAGGACACACCTTTACTCCGGCAACGCTAGATTTTAGCGCGGCCTCGACGAGCCTGAACTTCACGGCAGCTGCTTTGCCTCCACCTCCTCCTCCGAGTAATTCGTTGGTCCCAACTATCAACCAGGCGATGAAAGATAGACTCCGTGCTCTCTTAGCTCAAGGTGCTAACTTGGGAAATAGACCGGGAGTTTTTGCAAAAGTAGGAGACAGTATCACTTCTTCGGGTTCTTACTTAGAAGATATGGGATGTTTAGATGATTTCCCCATGGGAAATTATTCTGCTCTAACTCCGACTCTACAGTACTTTAAACAAATCTCCTTCCCGGCCAACTATTCTGCAGCATGGTGCGGAATCGCTAACTCTTTCTCAAGGTCAAGCGGTGTTGCAGAGATGGGAGCTCGCGCGAATTGGGCTTTGGCCGCTCAAAGTTGCGGAATTGCCAATGGGACGATGCTGACTTGCGAGTTCAATAAAATAAAACCCGCTTTTGCCGTGATTATGTATGGAACGAACGATCTCGATAGTTACAATGACGTGGCGCAATTTAGATCGTATATGGCTCAAGTAATTGAATCGACCATCGCCTCTGGGGTTATTCCAGTCTTGAGCACTATTCCGCCACGCTTAGATAGCGCGACCTTCGATGCTCGAGTTGCTCCCCATAACGATGCGATTAAGGAACTCGCGGCAACGTATCAAGTTCCAATCATGAATTACTGGCAAGCGCTTCAGAATATCGGTAGCGCAAATCACTTTGGAATGGGCTCTGATGGCATTCATCCCGAAGTTTTGGGAGGTCAATATGGAGCAGACTTCCAAGATGCTTCTTTGGTCAATGGATATAATGTTCGAAATCTTTTGACACTCCAGACCTTAGAAAAATTACAACGGGTAGTGATTAACGATGGAGCGCCCGATACGCAGTAAATCTAAGACTTAAGTGGAGCTTCCAAAGGGGTACGGATCAACGTACCCCTTTTTTCTTTAAAGCCGGTTGATCTTCCTCTTATTCAAAGGCAAAATAAGGGCATGTCCAGTTTTAACACCCCTTATCGAAATACCATTTCGGTCGACAAGCAAGCTCCTTATCCGGGAGATGTGGAGCTCGAATGGCGTATCCGCAGCTTAGTTCGTTGGAATGCCATGGCGATGGTGGTGAGGGCTAATCGGAAACACGAGGGGATTGGCGGGCATATCTCTACTTTTGCTTCAGCAGCTACTCTTTACGAAGTGGCGTTCAATCATTTCTTTCGAGGCAAAAATCATCCTTGCGGAGGCGATCAAATTTTTTTTCAAGGTCATGCTGCGCCGGGTATTTATGCGCGGGCGTTTTTAGAAGAGCGACTTTCTTTAAAACAATTAGATAATTTTAGACGAGAACTGCAAAAAGGTGGAGGACTTTCTTCTTATCCTCATCCTCGGCTGATGCCTGATTTTTGGGAGTTTCCTAGTGTTTCGATGGGTCTTGCTCCCCTCATGGGTGTTTATCAAGCGCGGTTTAATAAATATCTTGAACATCGCGGTTTATTGTCCCCTCCCCCCACCCCCTCCCGTCACCCCATAAAGAGGGGCTACTGCGTCGAGGGGAGGGGGGAAGGGGGAGGGGCAAAAGTCTGGGTTTTTTGTGGTGATGGAGAAATGGATGAACCAGAATCGACCGCCGGGCTTACTTTAGCGTCGCGTGAAAATTTGAATAATCTTATTTTTGTGGTGAACTGCAATTTACAGCGTTTGGATGGACCCGTGCGCGGGAATGGAAAAATTATTCAAGAACTTGAATCTTTATTTTTGGGCGCTGGGTGGAAAGTCATTAAATTAGTTTGGGGCAGGCAGTGGGATCCTTTATTGGCAAAAGATAAAGAAGGGGTTTTGCTCAGACGGATGAATGAAGAGGTGGATGGTCAATATCAAAAATATGCGGTGTCGTCGGGTGCTTATATTCGGGAGCATTTTTTTGGTACCGATCCTCGGCTTTTACAGTTGGTGGCTGATTTAGGCGATGATGAGCTTCGCAAGTTAGGACGTGGGGGGCATGACCCAGAAAAAGTTTACGCAGCTTATCAAATGGCTTTTGAAAACAAGACCGGGCCGACCGTGATTCTTGCAAAAACCTTGAAAGGCTACGGTTTAGGAGAAGCGGGTGAGGGAAAAAATATTACGCACCAACAAAAGAAATTGAATGAAGATGAGCTTCGAGAATTTCGCACGCGCTTTGGAATTCCTATTTCAGATGAAGAGGTTGCCAAAGCACCATTTTACAGCCCTCCCAAAGAGAGCGAAGAGATCCGTTATCTCAAAGAGAGACGTAAAGTTTTAGGTGGGTTCGTTCCTACTCGAAAAACAAGTCCTGAAAAATTTCAAATTCCTTCGGCTGATTTTTGGAAGGAGTTCCACTCGGGAAGTTCTGGAAAGGCTGTTTCAACCACGATGGTGTTCGTGAGAATTCTGTCGAAGCTTCTGCGAGATCCCAAGCTGGGTCGTTCTATTGTCCCGATTGTTCCGGATGAAGCGCGTACTTTTGGAATGGAAGGTCTGTTTGCGCAGTATGGAATTTATTCTCCCAAAGGTCAGCTTTATGATCCAGTCGATTCTCAAAGCTTGTTGTATTATAAAGAATCCGCTCAAGGACAATTGCTCGAAGAAGGAATTACCGAGGCGGGAGCCGTTTCTTCTTTCATTGCAGCGGGAACAACTCATGCCACTCATCATTTACCGTTGATTCCTTTTTATACTTTTTATTCGATGTTTGGTTTGCAACGAATAGGAGATTTAGTTTGGGCCGCTTCCGATATGCGGTGCAAAGGTTTTTTGATGGGTGCAACCGCCGGGCGCACAACCTTGGCAGGAGAAGGCTTGCAGCATCAAGATGGTCAAAGTCATTTGTTTGCCTATGCGGTGCCTAGTCTTAAAGCCTATGACCCGGCCTTCGCTTACGAACTTGCAGTGATTTTAGAAGAAGGTTTGAAAGAGTTATATGAAAGAGACGAAGAAAATCTTTATTATATTACTTTAATGAATGAAAATTATCCTCAAGCTGCCATGCCGAAAGGATCAAAAGAGGGAATTTTAAAAGGCCTGTATTTATTTTCTGCTCAGGAAAAAGCCGAGGTAAACCTCTTTGGAAGCGGAGCGATTTTAAATGAAGTTATTCGGGCCGCAGAAATTTTAGAAAACGAGCATAAAATTTCTTGTAATGTGTGGAGCATTACCAGTTATAAAACATTGTATACGCAAGGATGCGAAACCGAAAAATATAATCGGGAGCATCCCGATAAAACCCCGCAACAGACGTATCTTCAAGAATGTCTAAAGGCTACCAAAGGGATTTATGTGCTGGCTTCCGATTATATGCGCGCCTTACCGGATTCGCTTGCACGCTGGTTTCCCCGCCAGCCTGTCTGCTTAGGTACCGAAGGGTGGGGCTTGAGTGAGACAAGGGCGAGTTTGAGAAAACATTTTGGGGTAGATGCCGAATCGATTGTGAAGGCAACGTTGTATGAGTTAGAGAAAAAGTTAACTGGTTAGTACCCGTTCTTTCAGATTTTGAGTGAAACTCCTCGCCCAATTGATTCAGAAACCAAAGACGGCCCAAAATCAAATGGGCTCGTCTTTGGTAAGAAATTAAATCAGAATGGCTGCGTCAAACATCACTCAAAATTCTTCAAGAAGAGTACTAAACAGTTTCTCAAGGAGAAATAGAAGCCGTGAAAGAAATCGAAAAAACTCAATGTGTCATCATCGGTGCTGGACCAGGTGGCTACGCGGCTGCTTTTCGTGCTGCCGATTTAGGGGTTCAGGTCACTCTCATTGATTTAGAACCAAATCCTGGAGGTGTTTGCTTATATAAAGGGTGTATTCCATCCAAAGCCCTGTTGCACGCTTCAAAATTAATCGAAGAAGCAAAGGAAGGTGAAAAATTTGGTATTCGATTTTCATCTCCTCAAATTGATCTTGCGGCACTTCGTTCTTGGAAGGAATCTGTCGTTCAAAAATTGACCGGCGGTTTAGGAGAGCTTTCCAAACAACGTAAAATTAATTTTATTCAAGGTCGTGCGAGCTTTGAGGATGCGCATCATCTCCTCGTCCAAAGAAATGGAGAAGGCAATCAATCGCGACTTGAATTTGAATCGGTGATTTTAGCCACCGGTTCTCGACCTTTTATCCCACCGGATTTACTTTTAGATAATCCCAACGTCTGGACTTCGACGCAAGCGTTGCAACTTTCTGAGATTCCTGGCCGCTTATTAGTAGTGGGGGGTGGATATATTGGTTTAGAGCTTGGGAGCGTCTATGCAGCGCTGGGTTCGAAAGTCAGTGTGGTAGAGATGAGCCCCAATTTGCTTCCCGGAGCCGATCGCGATTTAGTACGCGTGCTCTCTAAAAAAATGGAGACGCGTTTGGAGTCCCTGCGTCTTAATACGCGTGTAGTCAAAATTGAGCAACATTCTGAGGGATTAAAGGCCTTTTTAGAGGACGAAAAAGGTGAAAAATCTGAAGAAGTTTATCATAAAGTATTAATCGCCGTCGGTCGTAAACCCAATTCTAGTGGAGTGGGTTTGCAGAATCTCTCCGTTGAGATTGATGAAAAAGGATTTATAAAAGTAGACGGCGAACGTCGCAGCAGTGTTTCTCATGTTTTTGCGATTGGAGATGTGGCGGGAGAACCGATGCTTGCACACAAAGCAACACATGAAGGAATTGTGGCGGCTGAAGTGATCGCCGGTAAACCCCATGTTTTCGAGCCTCGCGCGATTCCTGCGGTTGTCTTCACAGATCCTGAAATTGCATGGTGCGGTCTTACTGAAAGTGAAGCTAAAAGTCAGAAAAAAGAGGT
>CAYWGE010000014.1:0-16568 GCA_964457215.1 uncultured Pseudomonadota bacterium | reverse complement strand
GGACGCGAACAGTAAATCTTCAGGAATAATTTTATTTTCTCTTTGAGAAGATGCTTCTTCGAAGATTTTCTTTCTTTCATGCAATTTTGCTAAAAGATCTGCCGAAGTAGGGCCAAGGTTACTTCCACCTGAAGGAAGGGGATTATAATCTATTGCAGAGGGGCGTGACCAAAAATATTTAGGATCTTTAAAGTTTTGTCCAATGAGTTTAGAGCCAATTATTTTATTCTTGTCTTTTAAAAGGCTTCCTTGCGCTTGTTCAGAAAAGAACACTTGGCTCGCCGCTGTAATGAATAGGGGATAAGTAACGCCGGTGAGTAGAGTCATTATTAGAAAAAGTCGTAGTGCGATAAATGTTGTTTTCATATTATTCCTTTCTCACGAAATAATTTTCAGGGCGCTAATGAAGAGATCGATGAGTTTGATTCCGATAAAAGGTAGAAGAAGTCCCCCAAGACCATAAATAAGAATATTTTTTTTCAGTAATGTTAGAGCCCCTGTTGCCCGATAACTCACACCTCTCAAAGCCAAGGGCACTAGAGCAATAATGATCAAGGCATTAAATATAACTGCGCTTAAAATGGCACTCTCTGGAGAGTGAAGCCCCATAATATTTAGCGATTCTAAAGGACCTGCTTCACCCACATGCATGACATAAAGGCTCCCAAACATGGCAGGCAAAATGGCAAAGTATTTTGCTACGTCATTGGCAACACTGAAAGTGGTGAGTGCTCCGCGAGTCATCAGAAGTTGTTTACCTGTTTCAACGATCTCGATTAGTTTCGTGGGATTACTATCGAGATCCACCATGTTACCTGCTTCGCGAGCTGCTTGAGTTCCTGTATTCATGGCTACCCCTACATCGGCTTGAGCAAGAGCCGGTGCATCGTTAGTCCCGTCGCCTGTCATGGCAATTAAATGACCTCCTTTTTGTTCTTCACGAATCCGGGCAAGTTTGCTTTCGGGAGTGGCTTCCGCGATAAAATCGTCGACACCTGCTTCGGCAGCAATGGCAGCGGCGGTAATTGGATTATCACCGGTAATCATGACGGTTTTGATTCCCATTTTTCGGAGTTCTGCAAAACGTTCGCGAATACCTCCCTTCACGATATCTTTGAGGTAAATTGTACCCAACACTTCTTTATTTTCTGAAACAACGACCGGTGTCCCACCTTTTCGTGCGATTTCTTCAACGCTTTTCTGAACTTCTAATGGAAAGCTTCCGCCATTGATTTCGATATATTTTTTAATTGTGTCGGCGGCGCCTTTGCGCAGTATGCGAGTTTGTCCATTTTCTTCTATATCGACACCACTCATTCGTGTTTGAGCAGAAAAAGCTACAAACTGAGAGAGATGGGGTTTTAAGTCTTCGCTGCGAAAACCAAAACGTTCTTTACTTAAAACAACAATTGATCGTCCTTCTGGTGTTTCGTCCGCAAGGGAGGCGTCTTGAGCTACTTTTGCTAATCTTTCAAGACTCACTCCGGAAGCTGGAATAAATTCCGTCGCCATACGATTACCCATGGTGATAGTGCCTGTTTTATCTAAAAGCAGAACATCAATATCTCCTGCGGCTTCTACAGCACGTCCGCTGGTGGCGATTACGTTTTTTCGGATTAGACGATCCATTCCACTAATGCCGATAGCTGAAAGCAAACCCCCAATTGTAGTTGGAATGAGGCAAACGATTAATGCAACCAAGATAGGAACATTCACGAGTTCAGAGAGATTTGTGTTGGAACTGATTCCGCTATAATCAGCATAAAACTTGAGAGCAGCCACAGAGAGGATGAAAAGTAACGTAAGTCCTGAAAGAAGAACGCTGAGGGCAATTTCGTTGGGTGTTTTTTGTCGCGAAGCATTTTCAACTAAGTGAATGATGCGATCAATAAAAGATTCCCCAGGCTTGCGAGTAATTTTAATTAAAATTCGATCACTGATAACCCGAGTGCCTCCTGTAACCGCTGAACGATCTCCACCACTTTCACGAATGACCGGTGCGGATTCTCCTGTGATGGCTGATTCATCTACACTCGCGATCCCTTCAATGACTTCGCCATCTCCCGGAATCATATCGTTTGCTTCGCAAATGACTGTATCACCCACTTTGAGCTGAGTTGCGGAAATAGTCTTTTCTTCTCCAGACACGAATAGGCGAGCTGTTATAATGCTTCGAGATTTTTTTAAGCTCTCCGCTTGAGCTTTCCCCCGGCCTTCTGCAATGGCTTCCGAAAAGTTTGCAAAATAAACAGTAAACCAAAGCCAACCTGCAATTTGGATTTCAAAAGAGGCTCGTCCTCCTAGAATAAGAGTTTTGATGGCGCAGTAGGTGGTTAAAATTGCACCGATTAAAGTTACAAAAATAACCGGATTTTTTAGTTGCTGACGGGGATTAAATTTAAAAATGGCTTCTTTGAGTGCTGTAAAAAATATTTCTTTTGAAACGAGTGTGTTTTTTTTCTTATTAATATTCATAATTTTTTCCTCAACTCTCTACTGGATAAGAGCTCGTAAAAACCTCTTTTGATAACGCGCTCTAAAAAGTTACTCCTTTCAACATGAGAAAATGTTCCGTAATTGGCCCTAATGCCAAAGAGGGTAGGTGAGTGAGCGCGCCGACAATTAAAATCACGGCGATCAAAAGAATGAGAAAGATTGCATTATCTGTTTGGAAAGTACCCGAGGAGGAAGGTGAAACGTGCTTTTTGGCAAGACTTCCTGCCACTGCTAGAACAGGCAAGATAACAGCAAATCGTCCCACCACCATACAAATACCCAATGCAGTATTATAAAAAAGAGTATTGGCGTTTAGCCCTGCAAATGCGCTTCCGTTATTTTGAGCGGCCGAACTGAAGGCATATAGAATTTCGGTCAAACCATGCGGCCCTTTATTTAAAACACTTAAGAGACCAACAGGCAGCACACAAGCGAGACTGGTCCCAATTAAAATAGCGGCGCTGGGAAGAAGAATAGTAAGGATGAGCAAAGCCACTTCATTGGTTTGTATTTTCTTGCCAAGGTATTCGGGCGTACGCCCAACCATGAGGCCAGCTAAAAAAACTGTGAGAATAACAAAGACGATCATCCCATAGAAACCAGCTCCGACTCCTCCAAAAATAATTTCACCCAACATGATATTGAAAAGAGCGATTCCCCCAGCAATAGGGGAGAGGCTGGAATGCATTGCATTGACCGATCCATTCGAAGCCGCTGTAGTGGAGCTAGACCACAAGATGCTATTGACGATGCCAAGTCTTGTTTCTTTGCCCTCCATAAAATGTGCATGGGCTAGAGCAGGGTTATTTGAGAATTCCCCGTAAAGAGATAAAGCGAGCCCCATGAGAAATAAGATCATCATGGCTACATAAATGATCCAGCCTTGGCGCTTGGATTTAACCATAAGGCCGTATGTATAGATAAGAGCTGCGGGAATGATGAGAATGGCGAACATCTGCAACCAATTTGCCAAAGGGGTAGGATTCTCAAAGGGGTGCGCGCTGTTAACATTAAAGAAACCTCCTCCATTCGTGCCTAATTGTTTAATGGCAATTTGTGAAGCGGCGGGGCCTAAAGGAATAATTTGATCGATGCCTTCTAAAGTATGGGCTGTTACATAATGAGTGAAACTTTGAACAACTCCTTGGCTTACCAAAGCCAAGGCAAGCAAAACAGATAAGGGCAGTAGGATATAGATTGTTGATCGAGTGATATCGACCCAGAAATTGCCTAAGGTATCGGAAGAGCGCCGAGTAAGCCCTCGGATAAATGCCAACATAACAGCAATGCCGGTGGCAGCACTTAAGAAATTTTGAACGGTGAGTCCGAGCATTTGAGTTAAATAGCTCATGGTCGTTTCACCCGCGTAACCCTGCCAGTTTGTGTTAGTCATGAAACTCACCGCTGTATTAAAAGCAGAATGCCAAGAAACATTAGGCAAGTTTTGAGGATTGAGTGGAAGAGAAGCTTGAAATATTTGTAAAAGAAAAACGACGAAGAACCCAATTGCATTAAAAATCAGTAGAGCAAACGCATAATTTATCCAGCTCATTTCGGATTGAGGTTCAATTCCTGATATGCGGTAGGTTTGTTTTTCTATCCATCCCAAGGGGGGAGAGAGCAAATGTCTTTTCCCTTCAAAAACTTGAGCCATAAAGCGTCCCAAGATTGGTGTGAAGAGCACCAGCATCCCCAAGAAAAATAAGATTTGAATCCAATCGTAAATGTTCACAAGTCCTCCTAAAAACTTGAACAATTCCGCTAAAGAATTTGCTCGCAAGAGACTAAAATTTTTCTGGATGAAAAATGGCGTAACTCAGATAGAAGATGAGCCCCACTGCTATGAGGCCTGCCAAAATAAAGTCGTTCATAAAGATAACCTCCAATGAAAGGTTTATCTTTTTAGAGATAAAGTTAGTGTAAAAATGCAGGAGAGAGTCATAAAAAAAATATAAAGATATTTGGTAGGCTCGGTAGGTGCTAAAAGTGTTTTTAAGACCTCTAATTAAAGACCTTATTCTATATATTTTCTAACATCCCTTACAATCTTTGATCAGCCTCGTTTTACCGAATCTTTAGCCCTAAGTTTTCGTTTGAATCTCTCAAATCATTGCCGAATCAAGGAGTCTTTATGCGACCAGTTTATCGTGTGTGTTTTCTGGTTTCTTTTTTCCTGTGCAGCCTGTTTGGGATCGCCCATGGTCAAACACAGACTCCTGTAGTTTCTGCAGATGGAAATTTTCCAGCAGACCTTGTGCTTTGTGAATTCCCTGAAAAAGAAAACGCTTTAGGCCCAAGAACAGCCGATAGGATTCGCTTTTATGGAGATGTGATTTCAACAGATTCACAAAAAATTGCTTGGTGAGAAAAAATGCAAAATTTATTCATAATTAATTTGTCGAGTATTCAGTTCGTTGTTACAATTTTGTCTTCAACGACAATTGAAGTAATGAATTTAAAATAGGGGTGAATGTGAAAGCCTTTAATTTTTTAACACGATCTATCCTCATTCTGTTTGCATTAGCGTCGTATCTCTACGTGGAGGCCTGCAGCTCTTCTTCCACTCCCACAACTGCAGAAACTACCGATATTGAAAGTACAGGGGGAAAACGCAAAACCAGAAAATACGGCACCGATGCATTGCCTTCGTATAATTTTACTTTGTGGGTAGAAACAAACGATGTCCCTGACACCACCTATTATGATGACCTGGCGACGGTTATTACATCCAATCCTAATTTAAATTTTGGTAAGGTTTTACTTCGCATCAATGGTGATGGTGCCGCAGTGAGTGAGCCTTGGTATGATTCGATGAATCCGGCTGGAAACGGTGGAGATCCGTATGTCTTAGAACTCTTGAAAAAACTCGAGGGTAAGAATGTAGTGGTCTATGCTGTCCCCTATCTTTCGAAAGTGGTGAAACCCACCGATGATGAAAATTGGGATATTTATGCGGGAATGGCAGATGATGCCCCCGCATTACAAAGCTGGTGGACCTCTTTGGGAGTGAGCGATAGCTATTATGCCGGTTCGCTCAAACAATCCGTGCGTTGGGTGGGAGATATGAACTCAGCTGCCGCTAATCAAGGGATTAGTACTCGCTTTACGGGAATTGTTTTCGAACCGGAAGGTTCCCCCTATCCCAATGACGAAAGAACTCTTCAAGCGATCGCCACCTATAAACAAACCTATAATCTGCCAAATTTAAAAGTAGGAATCACCGGGGATTCAGCTCAAGGCTATGCTTATAGCCAGTATGGAAAAGATGGGGTCTTAGATGAAGGCTATTTACAATTGTATAATCTCACTGATGTTCCGGCTCAAGACCCTGGCACCACCTATATTGATGCCATGGCAGAAGGGGCTCTGACCACTCCTACTTATCCTGTTTTTCCGAGTTCGACTTACAGCCAGGCGTGGCTTGAAAATCCTTCGAGTGCGGGAGAGACAGTTTGGAGCACGGATGGGAATAATTGGAAGCCTGGACAAATCTTAGGGTTCCAACATTCTCATGTCGATGCCAACAATATTGGTTTGTTGAGTGCAGATTTTTATAATGAGGGTAATGGATATTCTTATAAATGCAGCGAAGGGGAGGTCGGTTGCCCTAAAATCTACTTTATGTTCTCGACCGAATGTGGCGATGCCGATGGCAATATCCCTTCGGGCATTCAATGCAATTGTCTGATGACGGGATGCCCACAATCCCGAATCACGGCCTTTGGCGCCTGGAGCGATACCGAAGGGGTCGAGCAGTTTTTCCAATTTTTGGATCTTGCGAATGAAGATTGGCAACTCCCCACCGATCAATTTGCAATTTTCCAATATCAACTTTTGCCAAAGGCTTGGGTAGGCCAGTAACGTAATCGAAATGAAGATTTTTTGTTTTATACTTTTAATTTTTCAAGTTTATGAAGGAGTGGCCTTTGCCGCTCAGAAAAAGACGATCTTGAAGGATGAAACTTCCATCCAGTTTGCGGGTAAATCAGTCGAAAAAATAAAGGCGTTGGAATGCATTGATAAGAGTTTAAAGCTCTACGGAAACTTCGGAGTTTATGGGAATTTCAGTGCGGGAGTAAAAAGCCTTCTCAAAGATAATTACTTAGAAATTAAACAAATGTCTCAGGGTTACCACGTGAGTATAGTCCCCAAATCGGGTACCGGGCATGATTTTTCTTTTCAAGTAGATTCTGCCAACGGCCACATCTCAAATTTAGCCGTCGGTGAAATCGCTCCTCGGCCAAAAGAATAAATTTCGTAAAAGAAGTTGCAAGCTCTAAAAAGAGAGGAAGTATGAATCCAAGTCTTATTCATTTTTTTGAAGTAGAGTTGTGGGAAAAGGAAATTATTGAAAAACATCTTTCGCCCGGATCTTTTGTTTTATGGAAAGAGCACATCAAAGATGTAGATCTAGCAGAATTGCAAAATTGTGAAATTCTTTCTTGTTTTGTGTTTTCCGAAATTTCAGCTTCGTTGCTCCAGCAGCTGCCAAAGTTAAAAATGATCGCGACTCGCTCTACCGGCATAGATCATATCGATCTTGAGGCTTGCCGAAAAAGAAATGTCCATGTGGCAAATGTTCCGCTTTATGGGGAGCGGACAGTGGCTGAGCACACCTTCGCTCTGATTTTAGCCCTGAGCCGAAAAATTATTTTATCGGTAGAAAAAACGCGCTCTGGATCCTTTTCTTTGGACGGGCTTCGAGGGACAGATCTGTATGGAAAAACACTGGGGATTATCGGAACGGGTAATATTGGGCGTCACGTGGCTCAGATTGCTTGCGGCTTTGAAATGAAAATTCTGGCTTATGATCTTCTGCCGGACCCTGAAGTGATGAAAAAATGGAAGGTAAACTATGTCGAACTTCCGGAGTTATTACAAAAATCCGATATCATTACCTTGCATGTCCCTTACCAAAAAAATACGCATCATCTTATTAATTCCACTCATCTTCCGCTAATCAAAAAAGGGAGTTTTCTTATTAATACCTCTCGGGGTGGAGTGGTTGAAACGGAGGCTTTGGTACGGGGATTGAGTGAAGGAGTTTTTGGAGCATTAGGTCTTGATGTTTTAGAAAGCGAACCCAAGATTCGTGAGGAACGTGAATTGTTGAGTACTTTATTCCAAGGAGATTTACAATCAGTCACTACTTTATTGGCGAATGAATATCTCCTACATCATCACCCCAATGTAATTATTACACCGCACAACGCTTTTAATACCAAGGAAGCATTGGAAAGAATTTTAAAAACCAGTCTGGAAAATATTGAATCCTTTCAAAAAGGAAATCTACTCAATGCGGTTTAGCGAAGTTAAGTTTCTTCAAATTTAAAAGCTCAGATTCGTTATAAAGTTTTTCGCCAAAAGTTTTGAAACCTCTATGGCATTGCTTTCATGCGGAATCGTATTGCAAGTGACTACTTTTGCTGCCCCCGCCTTTAAAAGATCTGGATATGCCGTTCCGGAAAAAACTCCATGAATTGCCACGCAAATTGGAGGGTTCATCCCTGCACTTTTGAGGTGCCTTAGGGTTTGAATTAAGGTTTGACCCGTTGAAATAATATCATCTACCAAAACGGGTGTGTGATTTTTCCATTTTTCTAGCTCGGGTAAAGAAATGTCTACTTCATGATCTCCCTTCCTTATTTTTTGTAAAATCAGATGAGGAGCTTGGGTTTTTTGGGCAACTTCGCTTACCCATTGCTCGCTTTCTTGATCGGGTCCAATAAGAAGTGGGGTTTTGACATGATTTTTAATCCATTCTGCAAGCAGGGGAGCTGCATGTAATACTTGATTAGGAATGGTGTAGATTTCGCTCAAGCTGCTGTGGCGGTGCAGGTGCGGATCTAAGGTAATGAGCCAATCGACAAAACCCGAAAGAAGTTTGGCGAAATAAATTGAAGTAATTCCTTCTCCTTCTTCAAATCGTTTATCCTGACGCATATATCCTAAATAAGGAGCAATCAGCCCAATTTTTGAAGCTCCTAAATCGCGAGCGGTCTGACTTAACAAATAAAGCGGAAGGAATTGAGTGTTGGGATCGTGCAAGGAGCAAAGTAGGATAATTTCTCTTCCAGAAATATCCTGTAAAAAACGAATATAAGTTTCTCGATCTGGAAATTGTCGCAGAATGAACGGGCTAGGCTCAATATTCCATTGTTTGGCTAAACAGTTGCCTAAATATTCATTGCCAGGGAGTACAAAAAGCAGAGGTTTCACAGATCTCCTTTGCCAATAGACAGAATATCTTTTTGAGACGAAACATATTCTAAAGCATAGTTGAGCTCGCTATGGGTCTCAGCATGGATAGTATAAAGTGGGCTGCCTTTTTGAACTCGCGATTGGAGAGGCATGTGGAGCAGGAGCCCGGCAGTAGAGGCTTCGGGCGCTCCCGCAAGTTTTGCAACCATTGCGAGTTTGCGATTATCAATCTTTTCAATCACGCCAGCACTTTCTGCCACTACGACTTGAGTAAAGGGCGCCTGTTGCGGAAGGCGTAAGCCTCCTTGAGCTTCGCAGATCGCCTGAAATTTTTTCCAGGCTAAGCCTTGATCTAAAATTTCTGTAGCGCGTTTTAGTGATTCTTCTGCATTAGCAAGATTTGCCATTTCGAATATTTTTGCAGCAAGCATTAACGATTTGTCTCTTAAATCTTTGGGGGCCCCTTTATCATTTTTTAATACGGCTAACACATCTTGGGCCTCTAAAGCCGGACCAATGCCGCGTCCGATAGGTTGAGTACCGTCTGTGACGACCACTTCGACTTTAAGTCCAATGGCTTCCCCAGTTAATTCAAGATAACTTCTAAGAGCATCGGCTTCTTTTTGATTTCTGACTTTTGCGCTCGGTCCCACCGGCATATCAATGATGACATGGGTGGAGCCCGCGGCTGCTTTTTTAGAAAGAATGGAGGCCACCATTTGCCCTTCGCTATCGATGTCTAATGCACGTTCAATGCGAATTAAAATATCATCGGCAGGGCTGAGTGAAATCGCGCCTCCCCAAATCAAACAACCTCCTTCTTGTTCAATCACTTTATGGATACTGGCTAAATCTAAATCAACTTTTGTTAAGGTGGCCATAGTATCGGCTGTGCCCGCGGGTGAAGTGATTGCACGTGAAGAAGTCTTAGGCATAATTAGGCCCGCTGCGGTGACAATGGCGACCACAATGGGAGTAGTGCGATTGGCGGGTAGCCCTCCTACTGAATGTTTATCGACCACGAGAGAGCGACCCCAATTAATTCTCTCACCCACACCAATCATTGCTTTGGTGAGTCCTGTGATTTCATCTTGATCTAATTTGTCGGCACAGGCCGCCACAAAGGCAGCCACTTGGATATCGGTATATTTTCCATCCACAATATCTTGAATGATAAACTTCAGGGATTTTTCAGAAAGACGGTGGCCGTAAAGTTTGGCGCGTACCTCACTCATCGAGTGAACGGGGGAAGGATGCGAGAAAAAGGCGTGTTCACCTTCTCGCGCTTCTAGTAATTTCCAGGCAACCTCCGAGAGACCTGCTTCACAAGGAGAAAGAAGGCCATCGTGTACCATATTGACTGTGGCAATAATTTTGCGATCTTTAAGGGTAATGAGTACTCGTGAATGGGCTTCGAATCCTTCCGAACGACACACAGGACAATCGGAGCGCATATAAACCACTGCTTCTTGGTGGGTATCAATACCCATGCGTTTGAGTTGAAGTGAGTTTTGGGAATGATTACTCGAAAGGGAAGGAAGCATTTGAATGGTCTGCATTCCCCGTGGCTAGCCACAGGGTGCTCCTTATACAATGGGGTTTCCAAAGGGGGAGCAACGTAGTGCTCGCCCTTTGGTCAAGCGCGGGGATCTATTCCCCGTGCGCGAAGTGTGATTGAATTCCTACTTTTTTTCTAAACGATCCAAGCGTTTGAGAATTTCTTGAAGGATTCTATCGGTTTTGATTTGCTCTTTTTCTCCGAGTTCCATCTCTTTTTGCAGTGGGGCTATTTCTTCTTCGACTTCTTCTCGCATTAAGATGGTTAAGAGAACGCCAGTAAAGCTAATAAAGAGAACGGTTCCTGTATACATTAAA
Organism: uncultured Pseudomonadota bacterium; assembly: GCA_964457215.1. Classification (GTDB taxonomy): domain Bacteria; phylum UBA10199; class UBA10199; order JADFYH01; family JADFYH01; genus CAYLKF01. The sequence continues at coordinate 5,996 of CAYWGE010000014.1, read as the reverse complement.
AGAATGCCAATGAGTCTACCTAAAAAAGTTTGAGGCAAAATATCGCCGTAGGCAACCGTGGTAATCGTTGAAATTCCCCACCAAAGAGAGTCGAAATAAGTTTTAATTTGAGCATGAGGGTTATTCTTTTCGAGATAATAAACAACGACAGTGGCGAGGATTAAGAAACCATTTCCGATGAGGGTTAAAAAAATGAACGTAGGATGCCTAAAAACTTTTAGGAGTTTTTGATTTTCTTTTTTAAAAATTTTTATGAGGTGTCTGATTGGCATCCGACTAAAAATATCGCATGATAAGAAAATAAACAATCAAAACACATCTTCAGAGAGTAAGATTGCCTAAAAATGGAGCTTTATTGTGGAGAATTATCCTAAAAAATTTAGATATCGCCTTCTTTTGCCAGTTTCTCCAGCTGTTATTGAGTTGGGTGAAACGACTCTGGGCGATTTTATGCATTTTGTAGAGACTTACGATTGGGATTTTTATTTAAAGAAAGAAGAACAAATTGGCATTAACGAGACTATTAATACTCTTTCCATTGAGGTCGAGAATGTGGAGTGGGAACAATTTCTAAAAATTAGCAATATGGGAAGAGTGGGCCAACATCACTTCATGGTTTTATTTAAAAGACCTGTGGTGAAAACTTATTTTTGGGGACTTTTTAGTCATGTTAAAAAAGGTTATCAAAGCTATCGACGCTTGAAAGATGCTTCTAAAATTCCCGAAATGATTCGTTTGTTTTTTAAGGGGGAGTTGGAAGAGGTCTAAAAATAGAAAGTTTTCGCATTGTCTTAACATCTCTTAACATCTTTAAATATTTCTTTCACATCTTTACTCTAATTCTCTCGCCAGATCTATTTTTGCCGTGACTCATTTTAAACAATTGTTACAATAAAGATTCAATCTTTTTCAAGTCATGGCATGTTTGCCAAAGGAGAGTTATGAGAGATTTATCTTTAAGGCTTCGCAGTCTTTCCTTATTTTTTTCTCTTTTCTTTCTTTGGTTGTTCCACATGGGATGCGGCGCTTTTTATACTTTAAGTGGAACCTTAAGTGGTTTGGATGGCACTGTTGTCTTACAAAATAATGGCGGGAATAATCTGAGTTTGTCCGAAAACGGAACGTTTACCTTTGCGGGTAGTATTGATAATAATTCTACTTATTCTGTGACCGTGCTGACTCAACCTTCTGGCCAAACCTGCACGGTTACGAATGGAACGGGTACGATTAGCAATGCAGATGTCAGTAATGTCTTAGTCACTTGTGTGAGTGATTCTTCCAATACTTTTACTGTGGGAGGTACTCTTTCGAATTTGGGAAATAACGAGACAGTTGTTTTACAAGATAAATCAGGAGAGAGTCTAACGTTAACGACTAATGGCGTTTTTAATTTTCCAACGGCTTTGGAAGAGGGTACTACCTATGAAATCAGTGTTCTTACAGAGCCAAGCCGTCAAACCTGCTTGGTAAGCAATGCAAGCGGTACTGTTTCTGGAAACGTCACAAACATCGGGGTCATTTGCACCACGACCTTTCCTATCTTTTTTGAGACAGCAGTTTTTCATACCGGAAATTTAGGAGGTATTTCTGGGGCGGATTCTATCTGCATGTCTGATTCGAACAAACCTGTAGCAGGTACTTACAAAGCATTCCTAGTAGATGGCACCAATCGTCGAGCCTGTTCGACGGCAAATTGTAGCGGGGGGGTGAGCGAAAATATTGATTGGGTCTTAGCACCGAGCACCACCTATTATCAGGTAGACGGTACCACCCCTATTATGACCACCAATAGCGCCGGTATTTTTGTCTTTGGTACTTTAACAAACTCCTTTTTGAACACTACGGATGATTATTGGACTGGACTTCAATCCAATTGGACTCCTCGTAACACCAATTGCACTCTGTGGACGAGCGATTCAGGGGGAGTCAGCAGTTCAGGTGGCACCGGAGAGGCCACTAATAATCAAGCGATTTTAGGCTTTAGCGGAGGGTGCGATGTCCCAGGTATGGATACGTTCCTACTTTGCGTGGAACAATAATCTCTTTTAGAAAGCCTTCATTCTATGAGTTTATTAGATTTATCGAAAAGAAATATTCGCTAAACTAAATTGAAAAGGGCCTGTTGCGCCACCTGTCATGACAATGTCCGCGCTTAAAATGCCTAAAAGACTCAGTTGGGTCGTGACTTGGCTGACAGTCGCTGAACTCAGTACTTGGCCTTCCACCACATTCGAAACAACGCCAATATAAATATTCTCATTCATTTGAAAAACACCTTTTTGAGCCGGCACAATGTTGTTGATGACGCTTAAGAGCCTGTCATCTTTATAAAGATCGGCATTGATGCTTCCAACGGTTAAATTGTTGAGAATCTGGATTTCTTGGGTAGAAGTAGAAGCTCCATAATAGGTAAGTGTGTCTCCACTGAGATTTTGACTGACTGAAAAGAGTTGCCCATTTGAGGCAAGCAATTGAGGGGTAAAATTTCCAAAGCTATCACTTGAGGCCAAGTAGTTTTGACGAGAAAAAATGAAGGGATGGTTATCGCCTTGTCCTAAGTTCTCAATGACTTGCCAAGCAATCACCGACCCATTGGGAGATGCATTGTTGGTTTGAAAGATAACAATATCATTATTGTTCATGTCGTTTGATTCATTGATCAAGTTTAGCTCCACCACTTCATCACTTAAAGTATGGACTTGATCGGTTGCAGCGAGATTTGAAGAGACGGGAGAAAAAGAATAGAAACTCAGAAGAACTCCTTGAAAACACTGGTTCAGTGAACTGCCCCAGCACAGTTGCGCAAATATTCCTTCATTATTATTGGTGCTATTTAAATTTAAATCTTGAATATTCATGTCCCCTTGAAAATAAGGCAGTGCAAGGGTGAGCTCATTATCAGAGTTAAAAGTTTGGGAGTTTAATTCAACGGCGTTCGAATCCAGCAAAGTCAATGTGATTTGGGGTAGGGCATTCAACGCAGAATAATAGAAATGAAAGAGCAGCGTGTATGCGCCATCTTGAGTCGTCCATTCTTGGGTTAAGGTTTCGCCCAAGAAGATAGAATCTTCTGCGGCAAATAAAGTATTGGTAATATTTGCGCCAAAGAAAGAAGCATTGTTTAAGTGGGCAGTTTGAAAATTATTCCCACTCAGATTTGCCCCATCGAAATTGGCTCCCGTAAAATCTTTGTTTGAAAAGTCGAGGTCTTGCATCTGCACACCACTTAAATCGCAATTGTCGCAGTTTGAATTGATGAGCAAGGTTTTTGAAGGAGAGCTGCGCGAGAGAAGACGAATGAAAAGATTGCTCACTTGAATGTTAGGAGTGGTGGCATTCACAAATTCTAAATAATAAAGCCCTGAATTTAAAGTCACCGCAGTGCAGTCGCCATTGGGTTCGAATGATTGAATTACTTGTTGGTTGGAGTCCAGTAGGTTGAAATTATGGGGTAGATCAGAGGTAAAGCAGAATGACACCGATTCTCCGCCAGGTTTTAAGTCAAAGGTGTAAGGGATAATATCGTAGCCTGTGCCACCGGTATCATTGGTCATCAAGCCCCCCGACGGATGTTCTAAATGCACTGCCACTACGTTATTGAGCGATGCTTTGAGAGTAGAATTTTGGGCAAAGGTGCTCTCGTCTAGGCCATGAGCCGTTGAATCTGTAGAATTACAAGATAAAATCGAGATGCTAAGTGATAGATAGGCAATCAAAAGAATAGGAAAAAATATTTTTTTCATTTTCTCTCCGGGTTTTTTTAAGAACTTTGTGAGAGTGTAATTGAATTTTTTGGAATGTCAAAAGGGGCTTTCTAAATTTATTTCGCCCCTCCATAACAGTCCCCACAAACATTAGCCAGCGTGATCAGTTGATCCGTGCATTGCAGGTACTGAATGTGGGTTAGAGTTTTGATTCCATCCGGACCGGTCACAGTGAAAGTGTTTGAGGAATTTGTTAGGGTATATTGTGCGGCGAATCCTGCTACAAAAACCGTATTTGTCCCGCCCCCGCCATCGATAGTGTCATTCCCGGTGCTGGGATAAAACTGGTCGTCACCCGCGCTGCCATACATTGCGTCGTTTGCGGGTGTTCCATTGACGCGCGCTCCGGCGCTCGAAGACCAAAGGGGGATTGGGGCTCCAATTTGTTGGGCGATGCTATCGCCAGTCGCTCCCCATACAATCTGGGAGTAAGCGTTATCCGCGCTATCGCGAAATTCTAAAAATTGTGCATTCGAGGTTGCTCCATAAACCGGGTTTACAAATAAATCTTGAGTGAGAGTTGCGCTTGATTTGATCCAACCTTCGGGTAATATGGCGGCCGCAAAAGACGCAGCGAGTAGACTGGGCGTGTTATTTGCATTGTTAGCAGATTTTAGAATGAAGAGATTCCCCCATTCATCTGTCACAAAGTAGCGCGTAATCGCTTGATGGGTGTCGGGATCGAGTGCCGTAAACAAGAGCTGCTGATTTTTATTATTGTTCGTATACTTTACAACACCGGCCGGGACTTCAGTACTGGCCTGACCTACTTGCCAACCACTTGTTGGAGGAGGGGTTATGCTGGGATAATCCGCAGGATCAAACGGCCAATTATAATTTTGCACTTGTGCGATGTATCCCCAGGTATAGCCGGAAGGGTCTGTGTAGAGAGTCATGGGGCCTGGAGAAGCATTCGGACTTCCGATTGTATGCGCGTAATTAAACGTCGCATAGCGCGGGGAATTAGTAATGTAACCCGGGTTGGAATAAGTATCGAAGGCGGTTTGGTCAATTGGATTTGGCTCTTGATCAACATAGACAAGCACAAATCCCTCGAAGTTAGATCCCACGCCACCTAAATAAGCGATCTCAAATCCCGCACCATTGGTGGAGTTGAAACCCTCGGTCGAAGAGTTAATGTTAAATGGATTACTGACTGCAGGACTTAGATTTTCAGCAGAGCCCTTGAGCGTGTAGCCCATTCCGATTTGGCTGATCGTTAAATCACTAAAAGTTGCGACCCCATCGACGGCGGAAACGGTTGTGGTTCCTCCGAGCAATCCTACATAGAAGCTAGAGTTGGGTTGATTTTGGATGCTCAGTGTAATGGGGATATTGGTTTTTATTAAATTTCCAGATTGATCGAGTACTTGCACTTGCACGGCATTTAAAGTGCCAAGAGTCGTACCCCCTGGTGTCGCATCTGTCGGTTGAGTGAGGAAGCTCAAAGAAGTCGCAGCGGGGGAATTACACGAGGTAAAAAAGAACGAAAAACTTGTTATCCAAAGAGCGGTGAATATTGCTTTGAGGATGTGTGGTCGATTTTGCATTCCAAAAACCTTTCGATGAAATTTTCGAACAACTATAAAAGAGAATGGAAGGGAAGAAAAGCGAATTGAATGAAGGCGTTGCCCGTAAATGCAAAAATCTTTGTCGAAGCCCAAAGAGTTTGTTACACTATTTGTTCGAAATAAAAGGAGCAAAATTATGGCAAGTGAATCCCACGAACAAATGCGAACGCGTTTTGCGGCCGAGCGCACTTTACTCGCTTGGATTCGCACTGGGCTTGCCTTGATGGGATTTGGTTTCGTGGCTGCGCGATTTGGATTTTTCCAAAAAGAACTCGCTTCTTTAAGTCAAAGCTTGCCTTCTTCTCGCGGACTTTCCATTTGGATGGGGGTTGTGTTCGTAAGTGTGGGGATTTTGGTGAATTTAGTGGCGGCATACGAGCATGCCCGTTTGCTCAAAACCTTCGGTGCTGAAAACAAAAACACTTATTACTTAGGATCTTTGGTTGCGCTGCTGCTCGCTTTTTTAGGGGTGGGGATGGTGGTTTATTTATTGTGTATGAAGATGTGAGGTTTTTATTTAAAATATAAGATTCTTCGTTATTAATTTCTCCCAAAATCCGGTCCCACACTTATCAATTCTCCCACACTTTCTAAACCCTCTTGAAGATGCGCTTTTTGTAAACGGCCAAAGGCTATTTGAGAATTCCATTCTTCTCTCAAA
>CAYWGE010000013.1:14567-17322 GCA_964457215.1 uncultured Pseudomonadota bacterium | reverse complement strand
TTTTGCAAGAACAGTTAAAAGCCTGGGTTGCTTATTCAATTGCGAAGAATTATCAAGACAAAGCCACTCCGCCTTATTTATCGCCTGTTTTTCAAGAAAAAGCTCCTGTTTTTGTAACTATAAAAAAATTAGATAAAACAATTGGTTGTGTTGGAAATCTTCAAGTTAAAAAAGAAAGTTTTGCCCAAGAGATTTTGGTTAATCTTCATTTAGCCTTTTCGCGTGATCCGCGGCATGTTCCCATTCCCAAAAATCAGGCAAAAGACCTAGAAATTTTTATCAGTACCGTCACCCAGAAAGAAAGGGTGAACTCTTTAAATGAGATTTCTTTGGCCAGCGATGGAGTGCTTTTAAAACAAGGAAACCGTGAGGCGGTGGCGCTTCCGGGTGAGGCAAAAACAAAAAGATATTTGTTGGCTTTCTTAAAGGCGAAATCGGGCGTGCTTAAAAATAAGCCCTACCAGCTTTATCGTTTAGAGGTGAAAACGCTTTCGACTTTTTATGAGGGCGATCAACAAAGGGGTGAGTAAAATCAAATCTGCAATCGCTAATCCCCAGAGTTTAAGATAAAGCGTGATGCTCCAATTAAAAAAGAAAACACCCAGATAAAGCAGCACTCCCAGATAAGCTTGCAATCCTTGCCAGGGCTTCAGAGCATTTCCATTTTCTTCAAAAACACGATCTAATTTTTGAAAAAGAAAGACGATGCAAAAAGCTACCAGGGCCCAACCGAAAAAGTTAGAAAGAGGTACTCCAAAATAAATCCCGCCCGAAGGATAGTAATAGATGCGCCCTAAAAACCATTGATCCCCCAAGGCAGTTAAAGGATCAATGATCACATCAATGCCCGTCATTAAGAGAGTGGAGAGAAGGAGGACTTTCCAAGAGCAGCGGGTTTGGAGAAATTCCTCCTTGTTTTGTAGGGGCTCTGCTTGCTGAGCCTGGGCGCACCAAGGGGCGCCCCTACCTGTAAATAAAACAATTGCTGTCGCATAACTCGCATACGCTAAGAAAGTATAAGAAAGCGAATCCCAGAGCGGAACTCCCCAAAGAAGCAGTTCCCCTTTTAAATTTTCATACACATATTGGTAATCGCCGTAGGGGAATCCATTGCGAATCGAAGAAACTTCCGAGGCGAATGCGATGACCCAACCTAGTCCTAGAAAGAGTAGAGTGCGTTTTACTCCCAATTGAAGAGTCCCAAAAATCAGAAAGGTGAGGAGAAACGCAAAGACATAAGGCCGATGTTGTAAGGTGATGAGAAGATGGCTCCAAAAAGGGGTAAGTTGAGTAGGCATCAAATTTAAAAATCAAAAAGAAAAATGCAGGGGTGAAAATAACCCCTGCAGGATTTAGGTTTAAACTTGTAGCTTATCTCGCGCCAACCGCTACGGTTCTGAAGCTTGCCGCGGTTGGAGTGCTTCGCGCGAAACCCACTGTTTCTAAAATAATCGGAGGGATTACAAAATGTATCCCTAAGAAATCAAAAGCAACGTCTTGATCGGTGCGTAAATAAGTTTGCCCAGAAAGATCAATCGTCTGTACTCGTACGGGCTCTCCGCCAGCACGGCCAGCGGCGGCTAAAATTCCGCGGAGAAGGGTGGGGGGAGTATCTGTACGAGAGGTCTGCACGCCTCTTCCTCGAATTTGATAATCGGGTAAAGAAGTAATCAACACACGATCCATCGTATAAGTTCCAATTTGCTCATCAGGATCTCCCGCTGGGCCATGAGGGAGTGCATAAGGAGCGGGTTGTGCTACTTCCCACCAAGGAGGTGCAATGGGTGTTCTGTCATCATCTGGAGCAGGGGGGGCAGCATTGGGTGCTGCGGGTGGAGCACTCGGAGCTTCGCTCGGCGCGGCGGTGGGAGTAGGGCGAGGCGTGAGCGTGCTACCTCCTCCTAAATAAGGATCCCACCCCGGAGTTAAGGGCCGGGATATTAAGTCATCTAATGAAGTGGAAAAAACGAGGCCATCCCATGGGGTGCTTATTAATCGTTGAGCGGGGAGAGGTCCTAAAATTGGTGTAGCATCGCCCGTCACATCGGGATTAGGGCCCGGGCCTGCTTCGGGGGCACGCTCGTCGGGCGCCGCGCCTCCTGGAATTCGAGGAGGAAGTTCTTCTCCAAAAGTTGGCAAAGTAATTTCAGCACCAGGCACAGGGCGTTCGAAAGCCCCTACGGCACGAGCTTTATCTTGTAGAATGGATGAAAAAAGGACGTTTGGAAAAGAAAACGAAGGGCTTACCGTTAAGCTTGAATAACGTTGTCCCCAATGATCTGGGAAATAATGTCCTTCCGGATCTGGAAGTGGAGGATTTGTAGGATGTTGACCGGGGATTGGACCATGAAATCCGGTATCAAGTTCTTGATTGGGAATCATTCCAGGATTTGGGCCTACTTGACGAGGGCCGCCTCCTACTTCAGGAGGAGCGTCATACCCATCATCCCAACAAATCGTAACTCCATTACTTTTGACACATTGCACTCCCATAAAATTCTCCTTGTTTATTGAAGCGTTGTAGCCTGCCTTGTTTGAATATTTTTTGTCAAGAAACTAAATCTCTGATTGCGTGAGAAAAAATGTTGAGTTAAAAAGGCCCTCTATGTCTTTTGATATCCATGAAGTTTTCAAAAATAATCGCGGAAAACACCTCGCTTTGCACGAACAATACATTAATCCGCAATTTGTTCGCGTCTTGCGTACCATCGGCTTCGATAAAGTTTACGAAAAAGCCACGGGCGCTTATTTCTAT
>CAYWGE010000013.1:12994-14557 GCA_964457215.1 uncultured Pseudomonadota bacterium | reverse complement strand
TTCTATGATGCTGAAGGAACTTCTTACCTTGATTTCTTAAGCGGCTACGGCTCATTCAATATTGGCCGCAATCACCCGGTGGTTCGTAAAGCCCTGCACGATACCTTAGATCTTGAACTCCCGAACATGATTCAAATGGGATGCTCGTTGCTGCCGGGAGTGCTCGCAAAAGAACTTACGCGTCGTTGCCCCGATTCCATCGATACTGTTTTCTTTTCTAACTCCGGAACCGAAGCTAACGAAGGAGCCTTAAAGTTTGCCAAGGCATTTACCAAGCGTGATAAAATTTTATACCTCGATCATGCTTTTCATGGACTTTCGATTGGTTCTCTTTCTTGCAATGGAAATGAAGAGTTTCGAAAAGGTTTTGGGCGTTTATTAGAACCCGCTGAGCCTATTTTAATGAACGATCTCGAAGGGCTAGAAAAAGCCCTCTCTAAGAAAGAAGCTGCAGCGCTGATCGTGGAATGTATCCAGGGCAAGGGTGTTTATGTGCCCCAAGAAAATTATTTAAAAGAAGCCGAGCGTTTGTGTAAGAAGTATGGCACTTTGCTTATTGCCGATGAAATCCAAACAGGTTTAGGACGAACCGGCAAATTTTTTGCCTTTGAACATTGGGGCTTAGAACCCGATATCATCACTATCGCAAAATCTTTAAGTGGTGGGTATGTGCCGGTAGGTGCTTTGCTCACACGCCGAGAAATTTATCAGGCGGTTTATAGTAAGATGGATCGCTGCGTGGTGCATTCCTCTACCTTCGGAAAAAATGATTTGGCGATGGCCGCAGGGTTGGCGACCTTGGCGGTGATGGATGAAGAAAATTTAGTTCAAAACAGCGCCAACGTGGGAACTTATTTAATCGAAAAATTAAATGGTCTGAAAAGTAAGTACGAGATGCTGGGAGAAATTCGCGGAAAAGGTTTAATGATTGCCATTGAGTTTACGGCTCCCAAATCTTTTAAATTGCGCATGGGCTGGAGCTTAATCCATAAAGCCTCCAAAGGATTATTTGGACAAATGATCGTGGTGCCTCTTTTTACAGACCACCGAATTTTGTCGCAAGTGCCAGGGCACAACATGGATGTGGTGAAAATTTTACCGCCGCTCATGATTTCTAAAAAAGAAGCCGACTACTTTGTGAATGCGATGGATCAAGTCTTAGCGGCGTGCCATAAATTCCCGGGTTCCGCATGGGAAGTGGGTTATACCTTAGCAAAACAGGCTTTAAAAGCACGCGGTGGATCTACAACAGAACTGGAAGAATTCGAAAAGGAGACAGTGAATGGGTAAAAAGGTTTTATATTTTATTTTGTTAAGCAGTTTCATCTTTTCGAGCGCTTCTGCTTTTGCAGCGAAATCCTCAGAATCAAAGCCGGCGGAGTCTCAACCCGCTGATGAAATCCCTCCTGGACTTGATTTTAAAACACGAAAGGCCCAGCGCCGCTTGCTTGAAGTAAATCCCTTTGGCGGAAATTATCTCGGGAACCGTTTAGAAAATGATAATATCGGTGGAATTCGTATTAATTTTCGAGTGACGGATCTTTTTATCGTGGGGAGTGAATT
>CAYWGE010000013.1:1308-12984 GCA_964457215.1 uncultured Pseudomonadota bacterium | reverse complement strand
TCATATTGAATACGATCCCACCAGCGATTTTGGGCAGATTGTAACTACCCGAAATCAATTTATTACCGATGTGTTTGGAACCTTTTCCATGCCTTTCTTGCAGCGCCGTGGAAAAATAATTGAAGAAGGAGATTTTTATCTTACTTTAGGTTTGGGAAATATGCGTATTAACGGCGATAACCGAATTATGGGGGTGGTAGGCACCGGCACCCAGATTTTTTTCCGCAAGAAATGGCTTTCGTTAAAGCTCGACACTCGTACTTATATGTATTCCATTCCGAGAAAAAGTGGCTCGAAGTATGAAGACGATTGGTCGTTTACTTTTGGTCCGGCTTTTCTGTTTTTGCCTCGGCCACATAAGACGAGCGAAGTAAGCAGTAATTAGAATTATCTTTTATTTGTTGGTGCTTCTCTTGACGAGCTTCATCCACTCTTCGACGACTTTAGGATCCCACTGCCCAAGATTCATTTCTTTTTCAAAAATTTTGATTGCCTCCAGAGGGGTAATGCCTTTGCGATAAGGACGGTTTGAGGTCATGGCATCGTAACTGTCGCAGACGGCTACGATTCGCGCACCGAGCGAAATATCGTTTAGCCCAATGCCGTCCGGATACCCTTTACCATCAATGCGTTCATGGTGATGACGAATAATCGGCAGCGAGTTTTGAAGCGATTTAAGTGCTTTACAAATTTCGCAACCGCGAGCGGGATGAGAGCGTACATGGGAGAGCTCTTCTTGAGAAAGTCGCTCAGGTTTATTGAGAATAGTTTCACTCACTCCAATTTTGCCGATATCGTGGAGTAGGGCACCTCGGCGAATAATCTCTTGCTCCGATTCGGGAAGGCCCATGAATTTCGCGAGCGCAATACTGTAGCGCGCAACGCGTTCGGAGTGCCCGCGAGTGTAAATATCTTTTGCTTCGAGCATTTCGGCCAAAGTAAAAATAATATCTTCACCCATTTCGACATCGTCATAGAGCTCTTTGAGTTTAAGCAGAGATTTTACACGAGTAATTAATTCGAGCTTGTTGAAAGGTTTCATCAAGAAGTCATCGGCGCCCATCTCGATGGCTTTGATTTTATCGGTTAGATCTTTGAGGGCGGTGACCACGATGACTGGAATCAACTGCGTCTTCTTATTTTTTTTGATATGCTGACAAACTTCATAACCCGAAACTTTCGGCATCATGAGATCGAGCAAGACTAAATCTGGAGGATCTTTTTCGATTTTGCGTAATGCTTCTTCGCCATCGTAGGCGATTTCGATTTGATAATTGTAGGGTTTAAGATTGGCGCAAAGAAGTTCTACATTTGTGCTATTATCATCAACCACCAGGATTTTAGGTTTTTTCCCGGAAGAATTTGCTGCAGTATGGGTTAAATTCATTTTCTTCTCCGCCTCCGGCGGATATTGCAGTAGCTGTCGTGAAAGTTTTTTATTTCAGGGCACTCCGTCAAAATTAATGGATAAAGGGATTCTAGCAAAGATAGAAAATAATTGTCCAAAGGATTTTGATTTGACTTTGAGAGGGTAGGCTTTCATATTCATTTTTATACCTAGAAAAACTCGCCCTCTGCCCCCACCCCATTAAGAGGGGCCGCATGCGCCGGAGGACGAAAGTTAAATTGTTTTTCTTGGCATGAAGCTCGCCCCTCAATGGGGCCGAGAAAGGTATTCATGTTTCGATTGATAAAGAATTTGATCAAAATCACCCTCCTTTTTATCGCGGTGGCTCTTATTTTAAACCTACGGTATCAAGGGCGATCGGCTCGAGATTATGCTGAAGAATATGGTCTGAAAGTTTTTCAATGGGCCTACCAAAAAAGTAAGACCTTAAATAACAAAGATGTAGAACAATTGATCCCTGAGGCGACCACTCAACTGAAAAAAGAAGTAGAAAGTTTAATGAATAAAAGTGATAATTCTCTGAAGACTAAACCTGAGAGCCAAAAAGCAGATCAACTCACCGCACAAGATCGTGAACGGTTAAAGAAGCTGGTTGAAGCCAAAATGAAACCGGAATCGAAAAAGGAGAAGTAAAAATGAGTGAAGCCGCCTGTAAAATCGAAAAATGTAAGCGTCCTTATCGCGCAAAAGGTTATTGTAATGTGCATTACAAAAAATGGAGGCAGGGGGAATACGGAAAAGCACGTTATGATACTTGTCGAAATGAAAGTTGCCTAAAGCCTGAAAAGCAAAGCGGTTTGTGTGAAGAGCATTGGAATGCGAAAGTTGCAAAAAAGATGACCGCGGCAGGGGCAGCGGCACCTGCACCCGCAGCAGCATCGCCTGCTCCAGCAGCAAATCCTGAAGCAGCGCCCGTTGAAACTCCTGAATCTTAAGATATTATCTGAATGTCTGAAATAAATAAAAAAATTCTCAACGAGATTTTTGAGAGGATGCTTGCGCGTTTTGGGTTTCAAGAATGGTGGCCTGGAGATACTCCCTTTGAAATTATGGTAGGTGCGGTGCTTACCCAAAATACAAATTGGGGAAATGTCGAGAAGGCGATCACAAATCTCAAGCGTGAAAATGTATTAGCTCCTCATAAGCTAGAAGCTTTGTCTCAAGAAGACCTTGCTCAACTCATACACCCCGCCGGTTATTTTAATGTAAAAGCCAAACGCTTGAAAAATTTAATTCATTTTCTCATTGAACAATACCAAGGCGATATAGATTTAATGAAGCAAGGGGAGACATCTCAGTTACGCGAAGAGCTTTTAAGTGTAAATGGAATTGGGCCCGAAACCGCCGATTCGATTTTGCTCTACGCCCTCGAAAAACCCAGTTTTGTGATTGATCAATATACCTACCGTTTACTCACCCGGCATCATTTGATTGCCGAAGAAACCAGTTATGACGAGATGCAAGAGTTTATGAGCTCGCAGGTGCCTCAAGACTTAAAACATTATAATGAATTTCACGCTCAGATTGTGAGGGTGGGAAAAGAATTTTGTAAAACAACCCCTCGCTGTGAGGAGTGTCCTTTGAAGGGGATTAACTGGTAATCCAGCTTGGTTTTCGTTTTTCTAAGAAAGCATTAATTCCTTCTTTACCTTCGGGGCTTGCGCGGAGCTCTGCTAAATATTGAGGGGTAATTTTGCCGGCTTCTTCAAAAGAGAGAGAGGCAATTTCTCTTCCTAATTTTTTCGCTTTATCCAGGGCTTGGGGGCCGGCCATCTTGAGGGCTTGAATTTTTGCTTCAATCAAATCATCAATTTCTTCGGGGCTGGCACAATGATTAATCAAGCCCATTTCTTTGGCTTGCTGCGCACCGAAACGTTCTGCCGTTAAACTATATTCTGTAAAAGTACTTGCTCCTATTTTGCGAATGACAAAAGGAGAAATGACCGCCGGAATCAATCCTAAGCGGACTTCGGAGAGTGCGAATTGGGCCTGCTTGTAGGCGAAGGCCATGTCGGTTGCGGCGAGTAAACCAATCCCTCCGCCCATTGCGATTCCGTTGACTTTGGCAATAACGGGTTTGGGCGATTTGGCAATGGAGCTGAGCATCTGATGTAAATTTTTTGCCTCTTGAATATTTTCTTGGGTAGAAGCAGCGGCGGATTTCTTCATCCAATTTAAATCTCCGCCTGCGCAAAAAGAGTGTCCCGAACCCGTGAGAACAATGACCCGGGTTTGGGAATCTTGTGAGAGGGCTTGAATGGCTTGATGAAGCTCGCTAATCAAAACTTCGTTGAGTGCATTGTGGACATCGGGTCGATTTAAAGTGAGAGTGCTGACTTGGTTTTTGGTTTCGAGAAGAAGGGTTTGATAGGAGCTCATATTACATCCTAAATATTCCATAAGATTGTGGTTTTAAGGGAGCATTCCGGGCAGCAGAAAGACCTAGAGTAAGGATTTTACGCGTATCAGCCGGATCAATAATTCCATCGTCCCATAACCTTGCGGTTGAAAAATAAGCGGAGGATTCTTTTTCGTATTTTTCAAGGGTGGGGGCTTTAAATTTTTCAGCTTCTTTTTCGCTCATGATTTTTTTGCCTTCGGATCGTAATTGGTCTTGCTTAACTGTGAGCAAAACATTAGCCGCCTGCTCGCCCCCCATCACGCTGATTTTTGCGTTAGGCCACATCCACAGTTGGCGCGGGGAATACGCTCTGCCACACATCCCGTAATTTCCAGCTCCATATGAACCTCCTACCACCACAGTAAATTTTGGTACGCGTGCATTTGAAACTGCCATTACCATCTTAGCGCCATCTTTGGCGATGCCGCCATTTTCATAAGCTTTCCCCACCATAAAGCCGGTAATATTTTGTAAGAAGAGTAGGGGAATGCCGCGCTTATCGCACAGTTCAATAAAATGGGCGGCTTTGAGAGCAGATTCTGAGAAAAGAATCCCGTTGTTGGCGATAATTCCTATTGGCATGCCTGCAATGTGTGAGAATCCGCAAACTAAACTCGTTCCATAATTTTTCTTAAATTCTTGGAAGCGGCTTCCATCGACCAGGCGCGCAATGACTTCTCGGATATCGTAAGCTTTTCGAGGATCCTTGGGGATAATGCCATAGAGCTCCTCTGCAGGATAAAGAGGTTCTTCGGCAGCATTTAAGTTTGAGATATCTAGGCTCGGACGGTTTAAGTGGAAAAGGATGTCGCGGGTAATTTCTAAAGCATGTATTTCGTCTTCGGCAAAGTGATCGGTCACTCCCGATTTGAAAGAATGGACTTTTGCCCCACCTAGTTCCTCGGCCGTAACTTCTTCGCCCGTTGCCGCCTTTACAAGAGGTGGACCTCCTAAGAAAATAGTTCCGTTTCCTTTGACGATCACCGTTTCATCGCTCATGGCAGGCATGTAAGCCCCACCTGCGGTACAACTCCCGAGTACGACTGCGATTTGAGAAATACCTGCGGCACTCATGCGCGCTTGATTATAAAAAATGCGACCAAAATGTTCTTTATCGGGGAAAACTACGGATTGAAGAGGCAAAAAGGCCCCCCCTGAATCGACTAAATAAACACAAGGAAGATGATTTTCGAAAGCAATTTCTTGGGCGCGAAGATGTTTTTTAACGGTGAGAGGGTAGTAGGTTCCGCCTTTTACCGTGGCGTCATTGGCAATAAATAAAACTTCTCGTCCTTGGACCAAGCCTACACCTGTGACTAAACCCGCGCCGGGAGCTTGATTGTCATACATATCCCAAGCGGCTAAGGTAGAAAATTCAAGAAAGGGAGAATTGGGATCTAAAATTTTTTCAATTCTTTCACGGGCTAAGAATTTGCCGCGCTTCTGATGTTTTTCAAGCGCTGAAGCTCCGCCACCCTGCTTGATTTCATCTACTCGTTTGCGGAAAACTTCCACTTGTGAGCGTAGTGTGTTGGTGTTTTCTTGAAAATCTTTAGTTTGGGTATGGATTTGGGATTCTAATATTTCTGACATGGTTTCCTTCGCCTCCGACGGATCCAGCATTCGGTCGGCCTGCACCGAAATTTTTCGGGGCACCCGGCCTCGGTCATGTTAGTTTTATTGCAGAGGATGAGGTAGGGATCAATCGGAATTTTAGTGAATCTTCCAAAAACTTACGTTAATAAAAATCAATGAAGACAATCTCTTTCTATTTCGATCCCATTAGCCCTTATGTCTATTTAGCCTGGACACAACTCGAAAAATTTTCTCAAGAAACGGGTGCGGTATTTGAGTATATTCCCACCTTATTTGCAGGTTTGTTGAATGCTCATGGCCAAAAAGGTCCAGCAGAAATCCCGTCGAAACGAATTTATACTTTTAAAGATGCGAGTCGTTGGGCGCATCATTATCAAGTGCCTTTAAAAATGCCTCCGTTGCATCCGTTTAATCCTCTTTTAGCGCTCAGGCTTTGTGTAGCGGCTGAAGACGAAAGGGAACGGCAAAAAATATCCGGCATTTTGATTCAGGCTGTTTGGAAAAAAGGCTTCGATGTCAGTAGCGAAGCGGTTGTGTCTCAAGTTTTGCGGGAAAACCACCTGGACTGGGAGAGGCTCTTTGAAAAAAGTCAAACTCCTTTGGTGAAAGATCAATTGAAGATAAATACAGCCGAGGCGATTAAAAAAGGGGTATTCGGAGTTCCGAGCTTTTATGTTGATGGAGAAGTTTTTTGGGGAAACGATCGGCTCGATTTCTTAAAATCCTTTCTAAAGGGAGTGAATCCAATTAATTCTGAGGTGATGGAACAAATTTTAAAAACTCCAAGAGGAATTGATCGAAAACAAATTCAATGAAATCTAAAAAAATAAAAATTAATGGGTTGAATCATCAGTTCTATTTTTGGGGCAACCCAAAGAAACCTAAACTTTTCCTTTTTCATGGATGGTTAGACACCGCAGCCAGTTTCGAATTTCTTTGTAAATATCTAGAAAAGCATTTTTATTGTATAGCGCCCGATTTGAGAGGCTATGGAAAAAGCGAATGGACAAAAAGCCCTTTAGGTTATTTTTTTATGGAATATGTGGCCGATCTCAAAGTTATTTTTGATCATTTTTCTCCCAAAGAACCCGTTCGTATTTTAGGCCATTCTTTTGGAGGAGCCATTAGCTCTTATTATGCGGGGGCCTTTCCCGAACGGGTGAGTCATTTTATCAATGTGGAAGGTTTTGCTTTTCGAGATAATCCGCCTGAGCGTGGCCCTGAAAAGGCGAGGGGATGGTTAACTGCCTTGTCTCAAGTTAAAGCCTTTAAAGTTTTTAAAGATCTGAAAGGTTTTGCAGAGCGATTAGTTCAGATTAATCCTCGTCTACCGTTTGAGCGAGCACTGTGGATGGCCCGGCATCAAATAAAAAAGGAAAAAAAAGGTGTGAGGATTGCGGCCGATCCAAAACATTTATTGGTGGAACCTTATCTTCAATCTAAGCCTCTGTTTTATAAATTTTGGGAAAATATTCAGGCAAAATGCTTACTCGTTTATGCAGATCTCACCAATATGAATGAATGGGTTAAGTCAGCAGATTTGGCTAAAGAGATGGCTGAATGGTTCTCTCATTTTCCTGCAAATCACCAGGTGTGCGAAATTAAGGGCTGTGGGCATATGGTTCATCATGAGAAACCTCAAGAATTGGCCGAGAGTGTTCTTAAATTTTTACTTTGACAAAGATTTACTTCGAAAGTAAGTGCCTACTTACTTTATATGAAAAAGAAAAGTCCGCCACGTTTGTCGTTTGAGCAGCGCGAAACCCTTATTTTAGAGGCGGCCACTTCTTTATTTTCAGAAAATGGTTTTAAGGGAACCACCACCAAAGCCATTGCGCAAAGGGCACGGGTCAACGAAGCCTTGCTTTTTAGGCATTTCCCGAAAAAAGAAGATCTCTACACAGCGATTGTAAAAACAAAACTAGAGATTTGGACAAAAGACGTTATCCCCGATCTTGAAAAAACTACCTCGCTCTCTTTAGAAGAAAGTTTGATTAAAATCGCTGGCATTTTAATCAAAGAAAAGCGCAAAGATCCAAGCTTACTTCGAATGATGCTTTATTCGGCATTAGAAGGGCATGAGCTTTCGCGTTATTTTTTCAGGCAAAAACTTCCAGTTGTTGAGTTCTTAGAAAACTTTCTCAAGAAGAAAGCTCAAAAAGGGGAGCTTCGATCTTTAGATGTTTCATTGATGGTGCGCGCTTATTTAGCGCTTGTGCATCAATACAGTCTCACTGCTGAGCTTTTCGACGCTAAAGCTTATTTTGAGAGATCTGAAAAAGAAGTTATTTCACAATTTGTAAAAGTTTTTATTCAAGGAATCCAGGCATGAAGCTCAGAGTCATTATTATTCTTCTTATTTTATTTTTTTCAGGGCGTCTTTTTGCTCAAGAAAAGCCTATACCACAGAAAATGACTCTCGATGAGTGTTATCAATATGCCCTGAAGCAAAGTGAAAGGGTGGGGATTTCTGCCGAAGCCATTAACGAAGCAGCGGATCGTTTCACTAAAATTTTGGGTGAAGTTCTTCCGCATATCAATATCAATGCTCAAGAGTTTTTGCAGGATGATCACGCCAACTCTTCAGTACCTGGCACTGTGGGAAGTGTTACGAACACTCTTACTCGTTTTAGTCGACCACAAGTTGGAGCCACTTTCTCTCAAAGTCTTTTTAGAAGCTTGAAAGAATTATATGCCTTACGAGCAAGTAAGGCCGATCAATCTGCAGCGCGTTTTCAAATGCAAGATGTGGAACGTTTGCTCTACAAAGATGTTGCCATGGCTTTTTATACCATTGCTCAGTTGGACATGGCTGAGGCACGCCAGCTTAAGATGATCCAAACAGATAAGACTCTTTTAAAAGAGTTGGATGGGCGTATTCGTTTAGGCAAATCGCGGGAAAGCGAACGCTCTGCGCAAGAGGCTAATCTGAGTTTATTGGAAGCGGACTTAGAAAAGACTAGAGGTTTGAGGGCGGTCGCCTACGATATGCTTTCTTTTTTAACCGGCCTTACACCCCAGCCTCCCATTGAAGTAATCGATCCCCTTCGTAATTCAAGTCTCACTCTGGACGAAATGTTGGCGTTTTCCCACACGCGAGCGGATGTAATGGCGACTCGTCAAGCACTTGAGGTGACTATTCAGCAACGAAAAGTGACGCGCGCAGATATGCTTCCGCGTATCGATGCCCAAACTACTCTTTATCCTTACCGAGTAGGATATTTGCAGAACGTTTATTGGGATGCGACCTTTAATTTGAATATACCTGTTTTAAACTGGAGTAATGTGGGAGCCTTAAGGGAGAGCGAATCTAAAATCATGCAAGCACAGCTTTACTACCAAGAAACCCGACGAAAGGCAGAGACGGATGTTCGTAAAGCCTACGATGCTTATCAATCTTCTTTAAAACAACTTGGGAAATATAACCAAGCAACCGTAAAAGCGGAACGGAGTTATCGTGAGCAAGTGGGGGATTTTAATCTCGGATTGATTAACGTTTTGCAAGTCTTACAATCTCAAGAAACTTGGTTTGAGGCCTTACGAAACCGAGATTTTGCTCAGGCCCAAGTTTGGAGTGATTGGGCCTCCTTACAAGTCGCTACGGGGGTGATTCGATGAGTATTTCTTCTTTTTCCATCAAAAATAACGTTTTTGCGTGGATGCTCATGACAGGCCTCATTTTATTCGGATGGATTTCTTTTAGAGGCCTAGGGATTAGCGAAATGCCCGATGTTGATTTCCCGGTTGTGACTATTCAAATTACTTATGAGGGTGCGTCCCCTGAAGTTATGGAATCGGACGTCGTGGATATCGTCGAAGATTCAGTCATGAGTGTGCAAGGAATTCGCTCGATTTCTTCTACCTCTCGCCAGTCCGATGCCATGATTACAATTGAGTTTGACCTGGATCGTAATATCGATGCTGCGTTGCAGGAGGTGCAAACCAAGATTGCCCAGGCACAAAAACGTCTCCCTCAACAGATCGATACGCCCATCGTGACTAAAACCAATCCTGAAGATCAACCGATTATGTGGGTTTCGCTTTCTACCGAAGGTTCTTTGCGCGAGATGATGGAATATGCCCGCGATAATTTGAAAGACCGGCTGCAAACAGTGAATGGAGTGGGAGAAGTAATTTTTGGGGGCTATCTCGAGCCCGAACTCCGTGTTTGGATAGATCCTAAAAAATTAGATGAGTACGAGTTAACCGTTCAAGATATTATCGATGCAATTGGGAAGGAGCACGTTGAAATTCCCGCTGGACGTATTGAAACCCCTTTAAAAGAAATTAATATTCGAACCATGGGAGAAGCTTTAACACCCGAAGAATTTGGAAATATTATTATTTCCAAGCGAGGCGGGGCCTCCATTTATAAGCCCTTTCGTATCAAAGATGTGGCCACTGTTGAAAAAGGCTTAGATGATATTCGACGCATGAGCCGCACGAATGGCAAACCTTCCATTGGCTTAGGTATTAAAAAACAGCGCGGCTCGAATGCCGTCAAAGTGGCGGATGGGGTTTATCAGCAGATCGATGCATTAGGAAAAATTATTCCGAAGCAATTTCATCTGCAGGTTAACTTTGATTCGACACGCTTTATCCGAAATTCTGTGCATGAGATGGAGAAAGATCTCATTTTAGCAGCTCTTCTCACTGCCTTTGTTTGCCTGCTTTTCTTAGGTTCTTGGGGTGCAACATTTAACGTTTTGCTTGCAATTCCAACTTCGATCATTGGTTCGTTTATCTTTATTTATTTTTACGGTTTTACCCTAAATACTTTCACTCTTTTAGGATTGATGTTGGCGATTGGTATTGTCGTAGACGATGCGATTATGGTGCTTGAAAATATTGTGCGCCATCGGGAAATGGGCAAGAGTTCTCTCAAAGCGGCGGAAGATGGAGGGACAGAAGTTACTTCCGCGGCTATTGCCGCGACTATTGCGATTATCGCAATTTTTATTCCCGTAGTTTTTATGAAGGGTGTAATTGGAAAATTTTTCCTCCAATTTGGTGTTACAATGGTGGTTGCTGTCTCACTTTCGCTTTTAGAAGCCGTGACTTTAACGCCTATGCGTGCCTCGCGCATGTTAAAGCAAGTTCACGCAGGCCGATTTGAACAAGCGGTGAATAATATTTTTAGAAAGTTAAGTAACGTCTATTCTGCTATTTTAAGGCGTTGTCTTAATCATCGTTGGATCGTGATATTTTTAGCGATGGTTTTATTTGTAGGTTCTTTCGCTTTTTTACCCAGTTTAAGAAAAGAATTTGTTCCTGCTCAAGATCAAAGTATGTTTTTAGTAAGGTTTCAAACTCCCCTAGGTTCGTCGATTGAGTACACCAGCGAAAAAATGAAGGAAGCAGAAAAGATCATCTCTAGCTACCCTGAAGTGCTTCGTTACTATTTAGCAGTGGGAGGGTTTGGCGGCGGTGAGGTCAATACCGGCATGATGTTCATCACTTTAAAGCAACCTCAAGACCGACCCCGAAATGCGGAAGGTAAGCGAATTACTCAGCTCGATGTCATGAATCGCTTTCGAAAAGATTTTTCTAATATTCCCAACTTGATTGGCTTTGTCCAAGATTTGTCGACTCGAGGTTTCACCGCTCAAAGAGGGTTTCCCATCGAGTTTACCGTTAGGGGACCTGACTGGGCAAAGTTGACGGAGTATTCGCAAAAAATATTAGAAACTATGCGCGCGAATAAAATGTTTCAGGATGTGGATACCGACTATCAAACCGGCCAACCCGAAATTCAAGTAAAACCCCTTCGAGAGCAAGCCTTTATCCATAAAGTCTTGATTCAAGATTTGGGAAAAGTAGTGAATGGAATGATTGGAGGGCTTAAAGTCGGGAAGTTCACCGAAGGAGCACACCGAAATGATATCCGGGTGCGAGCCCGAGAAGACGATCGTCAAGTGGCGAAGGATATTACTAAGCTAAAAGTGCGCAATCAAAACGGAGAGCTCGTCCCTTTAACAGAAGTCGCCAGCACTGTTTCGCTCGATACCCTCAAGAGCATCACGCGCAAGGATCGTGAACGTTCCATTGGAATTTTTGCAAATCTGGGAGCTGGAGAATCTCAATCTAAGGTAATTCAAGCCACAGAAAATTTAACCAAATCGATTTTGCCTGAAGGCTACCGGATTGTGTGGAGTGGTTCTGCCCAAACTTTCCAAGAGTCTTTTGATAGTTTATTGTTTGTTCTTTATCTCGGCGTGATTGTTGCCTACATGGTTTTAGCGTCTCAGTATAATAGTTTTGTGCATCCGAT
>CAYWGE010000013.1:0-1298 GCA_964457215.1 uncultured Pseudomonadota bacterium | reverse complement strand
GTTTGTCAGGAGCTTGGGTGGCGCTCAAGCTTTTCAATAGTTCACTGAATATTTACAGTTTTATTGGTTTAATCCTCTTGATGGGTATTGCGAAAAAGAATTCCATTCTTCTGGTTGATTTTACAAACCAAGAACGACGAAAAGGTAATAATGTTCGCGAAGCTTTAGAGATTGCTTGCCCACAGCGGTTGCGCCCAATTTTAATGACGAGTATCGCGACGGTCGCGGCGGCTATTCCTCCGGCATTAGGCCTGGGGGCAGGGTCTGAAACCCGTGTACCCATGGCAGTAGTCATTGTGGGGGGAGTCATTGTTTCGACTTTTCTCACTCTCTTTGTGGTGCCCTGCGCTTATAGCTTGATGACGCGTCTTGAAAAGAAACCCATCGTTCTTTCGTAAGTCAATAAAGTCAAACACTGTATAAGATTGATTGAGATTCTTTTAATTTTTTCCTCCAGAAAAATTCCCCATTCTCTTTCAGGGTGTTACAATTTCTAGATAAGCCAATGGGTCTTTGGCTTATTCTTTTGAGGTTGAGGATCTTGAAAATTTACGGGGGCGAGGAGGTTGAAGTGAAAACAAGCCATCGACTTTTCGGAATCGGCGCAGCATTTGCGCTGATCTTTTTTTCTCTCTTCGAAACCCACGCACAAGCTCCGGCACGCAATCCCATTCCACAACAAATCATTCAGCAAGCCTCTCAGCCTGCATGGAAGAATCTGAAGCTCAAAGGGCCAATTCCGCGACAAATTGAAGTAAGGTGGCCTATCCCTTATTTAGATAATTTTTTGACTCCAGCAGAAAGGGCAGGATGGGATGAAAAATATCGCCCGATTTTTACAAACAACCAACTACTCCAGGCTATTTCATTATTAGAAAATGGAGCTTTTCCTCAATGGGGGGATGTTTATAAAGACAAGCTTTTTGACATGATCCTTTTTTATGAAAATCATCCAAACAATGATGCACTTCCACCCGCACCAGCCGATTGTGTTTTGGATGATCCAGCTCATCCTTGCTACTCCATGCAAAACTTACCCCGGCAAAATGTGGAGTTTACTCCGGACTATGCGCGCTATTTACAACTTACTCAAATCGCCTGGCACCTATATGTGGAGGCAAATCATGAAGCGCTTCACATTCCTTGGTCAATTCTCAATTATTCCGCCCCAAATTTAGCAATTCTATTTGGTTCGGGCTTTACTCAGCCAGGTCTTTGGCATCAATTTTTCGTGACCGATGTGAATATTATAGAAGATTATCGTTTAATGAGGGGATCGCTGCGTGAGGTGGGTGATC
>CAYWGE010000012.1:0-19421 GCA_964457215.1 uncultured Pseudomonadota bacterium | reverse complement strand
ATTTAATTATCGGCAGGCCGATAAAAGAGTTGCTAAAAAAAATAAAGTGAAATTCATTTTTTTGACACTTCACTTAAGCTTTTGGTTTTATTAGAGTCTTTATGAAAGTCTTGATAGAAGCAGCTTGGGTGAAGCTGAGAGAGGGATTAGTCTTAAGATTTATTGATCAAGAATATTTTTTAGTTTTGGCCCATATTCGGGAAAAAAATCAATCCTAAATTTACTCCCAAAACCGGGTGAAACTCGGGAATGGTAGATTGAGCAAAAAAACCAGTGTAAAAACTGACTCTACCCAGCCCTCCTGAAGGTTGCAGATAGGTGCGGACTCCTATTTCAGCTATTCCAGCAATAGGGCGCCCTATCGCATTTACTCCTCCTCCCAGATAAATTTCTCCGCGAAAAGTGCGGTGAGGAGAAGTGCTTAAGCCTATTTGCGCTAAAATGGGTAGACGAGGTGTAGTGTTTATTACCTCTACACCCAGTGTTAGGCCTGCCGAGAAGGTGAGTCTTTCACGACGATGAAAAAGTCCGTAGGCCCCAAACCGAATGCCTCGTTGAAGAGAGGAAGCGTATGATCCTTCGAAAGAGAGTCCGAGTTCGAAGTGTTGTGGAGAGTGCTCTCGCAGAGCAAGGGCTATTCCTTCCTGGCGATAAGCGGCTTCTATGTTTGGCACTGAAAAAGCTCGAGGATAAATACCTCCCAATGAGAAAAAGCGGTTCACAATGCGATGTCGGGCACGTTGGTGAGGGTTACTTTCTTCATTATTTCCTAAGAATAAATCAACGAGATATTCGGCAATAAAATCAGCAAAAGTTTCTTTGTAGTTTTCTAAAGAGTGCGGAAATAAAAAGTTTTCAGAACTCGGGCCCGTTATGGACGGAATGCATGCTGGCCAGATGATGGGTATCGAAAGTCGGGGAGGGGCCCCCTCTCTGAAAAGATGTAATAACCAACCGTGGAGTGCGCCCACGTTTTCTCGATCTTCACGGCTGAGAAAAATATTATCGAAGCCATGAGCAATTTCATGAAAGAAAGTAGTGTAGACAGAGCGATCGATAAAGTCTAAATTGCGAATAACCATCTGATGTGCGTCGCCATTGTAGTGCGCGGCAGTGGAGAGTCCAGCAATGTCACAGTGGCTTTGTCCATTCGTATCATTAACCACAATTGAAAAATCAGGTTCGCCGGGGGGGTGAAGAAAACGATTAAAATCTTGGGGAGTAAGCACGCCTTTTAATAAATTGAGAGCGTCGGTTAAAAAATCTCGAATGGTTTCCCAGTTAGATTCGTTGGCGATATTGACAAAAACTGGAATTTTATAAGTGAGGCCCGAAATTTCTAATTCATGACGAGTATATGAGGAGGCGTCTGCACAAGATACCGGAGTAAGATAAGTCGCAGGTAAGGTGGGGGAATAATTTCTTAGATAGTTTCCCCGGCCCAATTCTTGAATCAATTCAAGCCCATTATTCGCCAAGTCGGAAATAAGCACTTGGTTGTAAAATTCAAATATGCCGATTAAAAACGTAATAGCAGCTTCTGGGGCAGGTGCGAGTATGGCATGGATCTCGGCTGGACTCAATTCGAGCGGAATATCATGAGGAAAAGTGAGATGGTTTTCATTGTCATTTCTATAGTCTCGAATGTTGTCTAAATAAAATGCCCTCATTTCGGGGCTGATATTAGCATCTGGATGCAAGAGATATCTTGCCATAGACAAGAGTTGCGGCAAGGTTCTCATGTCGAAGCGATAATTCCAAGGTGCCACTCTTTGCCGCACAAAGGCTTCTGTCTGTTGAATGAGATTTCTGGATGTTTGGCGTAAAAGAGGAGGTAGTTCGGGAGCTGAGGGGCTGTGTCCTAAAACAGAATTAAAACACCGAGTGGTATCATGGTTTTGATTAATGCAGATGTTGAGTTGTGTGATTTCTTGCCGAGTTTGGGGAGAGGTTTGATTTTGTAGTGCTTCAAGAGCTTCTCTTTGAGTCTCCCGCTCAAGATATTCAAAAATATAGAATAATCTTCTTTCTTCAATAGAATTCATGGGGTATGCCCCTACCTTGGCGAAGTTTTAAAAGCATTAATTTTTTTTCAATTTACTTAATTTTTAGCAACTCTTTAGGTTTATTGCCGATGATAACTAGGGGCACTAAATCTCTTAACCGCGGGAGCGGAGGCTTAATTTTATGAAAAAACTATCTTTTTGGCTTACTTCTTTACTTGCTGTGACACTTGTTTTGGGGGTGTTTACTTCCTCTTCACATGCAAGAACTTACCAAGTGAGAGATGCAGGCGATTATGATTGTGCTGTGGGCGATGGGGTAGGACGACCTTGTCATAATACGCTTCGTCATGCCATTAACGAAGCTTGTGGTACTTCTGAAAACGACACCATTAATTTTGAAGGTGTTTCAGTTGCTTCTAGCACCGGTGGTGTCATTACTGTTCCTTTGCTTTCTCCTTTGAATATTCCTGCTACAGGATGTCATGGCACTATCACTCTTATAGGTCTTGGAATCGAGTGGGGAACTGTGGGGCGTTTAAGCGTTACTTTAGATGCGTCTCGCTTTCGATCTCGCTCTGAACAATGTGCTCTTACAATTTCAGGAAATAATCACACCATTCAAAATCTTCGCATCATCAATGCTCCCGCTGGAATTTGTATCGAAGGCGGTAGTAATAACCAAATACTCAACAATACCTTAACCCAAAACAATCAAGGTATTCGCGTGGGTCAGTCTGAGGCTTCTTTAGCGGGTACTACCGCAGTGGTGAGTTCTACTAATAGCATTGGCCATAATGAGATAAGCCAAAATACCGATGCAGGAATATTTTTTACCGATCATACGGCAAACAACATTGTGTTTGGAAACTCTATTAGCGCAAATGGGAGAGGTGTTGTTGTTTCGGGTGCTGATAGCGCCGGAAACCGTATCACCGGAAATTCGATTTTTAGTAATTTAAGTTTAGGAATTGATTTAGCAAATGATAGCGCTGTGAATGCAAATACCACGGTTGATGTAGCTCAAGCCAATCATGGGATTCCTTCACCCCGTATCACTTCTGCAGTTCGTCAAGCAGATTTAGGACCTTTAGCCCATTGGTTAGTGCGTGGAACTGCAGTGGCGGGTAGCCAAGTCTATCTTTACCGTGTAGGTGAAGAAGGAACAGACGCGTCTGGGCATGGAGAAGGCAAATACAATTCAGTAATTGCTACGACCGATGCCTCTGGAAATTTCGAAACACGCATTTTAGGGTTAGATGCCGCAGCGGCACCTGCACCCGCAACTTTAAATTTACCTCGTGCTGGAGAATCGATTTCAGCTATTGCCACAACTGACGCCGATGGTAGCTCTGAATTTTCAAACAATGTGGTGCTTCCTCAAGAAAGAAGGGGCGGTTCCACATTTCCTCCAATCCTGGATCCCGGCACTCTTCCCGATGGAATTATTTGTATTATCAACCCTGCAGCCTGTATGACGCCTCCTCCTCCGGGAAGTCCCTTGACTGCTCCGAGTTTAACGGCAGGCTCTGTTACAGCTAACCGCGCTACCTTAAATTGGACTGATACCGCGAGCGATGAAACGGGCTTCACCTTAGAGAAAAGCGCCGATGGAACTACCTTTACGGCTTTACCAGCGGTTTTAGCTCCTAATGCCGTGACTCATTCGGATGAAGGCTTAACTCCCGATACTGTTTATTCTTATCGTGTAAAGATTAATCGTGGAACCATGTCTTCTCCTTATTCGAACGTTGTGCGCGTAAGAACTCGTTTAGTCACTCCCGTCGTAACAGCCAGCAGTCCTGCACGGGGTGAAGCCAATATTACTTGGCCTGCAGTACCCGGCGCCACTGCCTATGAAGTGAAGAGTGGTACCTGGACTGGTTCTGCCTGTACTTTCTCCGATACTCGAAGCGTAACCACCACGAGTGCTGCACGAAATTCTTTAACCGCGGGAGAGTATTGCTTCCAAGTGACCGCGACCCGCGTGGCCGAAGGCAGCACCGAAGCAAATGAATCGCTTCCTTCCGATATTGCTCGGATTCGAGTGGAAGGCGGTGTGGCGTCTACTTTACCGGCGCCCACTGGATTACATGCAACTGCGGATGCTGATGGAATTGATTTAACCTGGACCATTACCTCTCCAGGGGCAGATCGCACTCAAGTTCAACGTTCTTCGGATCGAGGAACGACCTGGCGAGATATTGCAGGGGTTTCAACTCCGACCAGTACCTTAACAGATCCTGCATCCGGTCTTACTCCGGGCGCGCTTTATTGTTACCGCATTCGCAGTGTGATCGAAACCTCAGGAGATTTCTCCGATTGGGCAGCACCTGTGTGTATTAACTTTACTCCGGGGGATGATTCGAGCTTGCCACGCCCCGTAGGCGATTTGACCGGAAGTGTAGAGCATCCCACTGGTGGAGCACCCTTTGTTCTCTTAAAATGGACCGATGTGTGGGATAACGAAGCTTATTTCAAAATCGAAAGGGCTGATGGCTCTTGCACAGGAACTTTCCGAGTCATCGGACAGGTTGATCGTAGTCCTGAACAATCTCGAGCGACGGGATCTCAGGTAACTTACGAAGACCATACCGTTGCAGCGGGCACCACTTATTGCTACCGTGTGATTGTTTACACCACCGGGGGTGGAGCTTCGGTTGGAAACCCGACCGTTACGGTGACTATAACCGGTGGAACGGGTGGAGACCGAGATGGCGATGGTATTCCGGATGATCGTGATAATTGTCCTGCGGTCTTTAATCCTCCTGCTAGCGGTAGTACCGCGCAAGCCGATCGTGATAGCGACGGCGTAGGCGATGCTTGCGATAATTGCCCCGCATTGTCGAATCGTAATCAATATGACTTAGATGGCAATCGTGTAGGCGATGCGTGTGAGCCTAATAACCCCAATGCTGATACTGATGGGGATGGTATTCCCAATGGTCGCGATAATTGCCCCACTGTGGCAAATGCCGATCAAAATCCTCAGGCTTGTCTCAACAATTCGGGAAGTGGTAATTTTGGCGCAGGTGGAAACAACACGGGTATCCCAGATCGTTTCTTAACCGAAAACGATGAGACTGCCGTCGATTCAGGCTGTTCGTTGAATGTCCGTGGAAACGCTCAGGCAACCGCTCCTTGGGGCTTGTTTGGGTTATTACTCATGGCCTTCTACCGCTTCAGAAAACAGGCTGAATAACTTGCTGGTATCATTAGATATTTTCTAATAACAAAAGGGGTGATTGAAAAATCACCCCTTTTTTTATCCCAAAAAACTCGTCCCATTGGCGCAAATTTATGCCAATGGGACGAAAAATGGATTGTTTTTTTTGGGATGAAGCTTGGGGACCTGTCCCCAAGAAATGAATTCATTTTTTTAAGCAACTTCTACAAACTATTGCCGATAATTGAAATGAGCTAGGTTTCATTCAATTCTGTAAAGGGGCTATCTATGAATGTCGTGAAAAAGATCTTTATCTTATCGTTCTTATTTTCAATTTTTTCTTTCTCGAGTGTAAATCTGTTTGCGAGAGATCTCCAAGTAGGAGATTTGGGTGATAGTCTCAGTCTTCGTCACGCTACTCTTCGTAATGCCATTAATGATGCGTGTAGCTATAACGGTGACGATACTATTAACTTTGGTTTGATTCGTTTTGACAACACAGACCTTCGAGTTCAACTAGTAGCTCCCTTAGAAATCCCAACTAATTGTAGAGGAAAAGTAAGTATTAATGGCACCATTCAATACGGTGATCGGACTCGTAAAGTAGTGATAGACGCTTCTCATATTCCCGAAAACCAATGTGCTGTAAAAATTGCCAAAACTCCTTCTTCTCAAGAACTTGAGAAGTTACGTTTCGACGCCTTAAGAGAGCAAGTACGTACCGGTGTGATTCCCGAAGAAGATGTGAAAGGTGTAGTCTTTTCGGGTTTCAATATTGTTGCAGGTGAAAAACGAGATGGTGTTTGTGTGAGTGGAGATTATGTCGAAGTCTCTAAAAACATCATTGGTTTTAGACCCGGCGCGGCTGTTCCGCAGGGAAATTCTAAAATTTCAGTGGGTATTCGTTTTGATGGAAATAATGGTAAAATTTCTGAGAATACTATTTCTTACACCTCAGAAGACGCCATTCGCGTGAGTGGAAGCGATAATAATATTTCAGCTAACTCCCTTGGTTTTATTGGGCCCGTGGCGCATCCAGAAAATACAGAAAGTTTGGCCCCAGGTCTTTATTTAAATGATCAAGCAGGCAATGGAAGAGGCATTAGTTTAGTCACTTATGCAACCCGAAACGAAATTCTCAATAATAAAATTAAGCATAGTCAAGCCGCAGGCGTAGAAATTTCAAATGTGGCAAGTTATTCCAACAAAATTTTAAACACTACTTTTTATCATAATGGCGGAAAAGCAATTTCCCTCTCGGGAGGTGCAAATCATGCGGTTCCTGCACCTGTGATTAAAAGTATTAGCCCGGCTGCTCAACCCGAAACTGCTAATATGTATCTGTGGAATGTGCAGATTGAGGGGCGTCCTAATGCAAAAATTCAAATTTTTAAAGCCGAAGAAGAAGACAACGATCATGGCAGTGGAGAAGGCTCGGAGCTTTTACGAGTAAGAACAAATACAAATGTAGCCCCTATCACAGATTGGTTGACGAATCCTAATGTTGTAGATCTCTCTCATATAAATCCGGAAGACTTAGCTAATCAAAATGTGCAGCAACAACAGCAGGCACTATTGATCCAAGATCCTAATGCTCAGACTCCTGTGGCGGCTGGTTTAGAAGATGCCGCAAGAACCACCACTATAAATACCGCAGGGGGACAAAGCGTAGGCACTACCGGCGCTCCTACAGCTCCTAGTACTCAACTTTATACTTTTGTTGTGGCTGCTAATAAAGATTGGTTTCCGAATCGACAAGGAAAAATCACTGCTACTCAAACTACTGGCGATGGCACCTCTGAATTTTCTAGAAATGCCAATTTGAATGGGACCTCCAGTGCAGTCACCGACACGCCTGGTGTGATGGATGGAACCAATATTTTGAATTGTTTATTAAGTGGTACTTGCCAACCGGTATTGCCCGATCCGAATGAACCTGCTCCTGTCTTAACTTTAGTCGGGGTTTCGGGTGCGAGCGTGAATTTAAGTTGGACCTTTACTCCTCGAAGCGGTGATGTGGTTTCCCACTTTGTTTTACAAAGAGGCGTGCTTCGAGCCAACAACTCTTGCGATGGTTTTGACTTTCATATCGTAAGTAATATTCCGGCAACAGCCACTAGCTATACCGATAGCGAACGAGATGGTTCAGAAGGAAATTGCTATCGCTTATATGCGGCCTATGAAGCCTCGAGCTCTCGCATTTCGAACATTGTGAGAACCAATGGCGTGGCAGCTCCTACTGGCTTAACAACAACTGCAAGTGGCGCCACAGTAACTGGAAGCTTTACCCATGCCGGAGCCACCGATACACATTACGATGTTCAACGTGCGGCGGTAGATAGTGCAGGCGCTAACTGCGCCGCTGAAAACTTAAACTCAAATTATCAAACTCAAAGTCTAGCTGATTCTTCATTTACTCGGCAAGGAAGTGCTGTGAGTTTTGCTCAAAGCAATGTTCCTGCGGGTAATTATTGTTATCGTGTGCGAGCCCGAACAGGGGCTGGAAGTAGCATTTTGACCTCAGGTTGGAATCCTGCAGCTCGTCCTGTGACGGTCGGTCAAGGCGCAACAGGACCCAATCCCCGCATCAATACTCCAACCGTGGATAATAGCGGCCATGTCGTCATTACTTGGGTCGATAATACCGATGATGAAGCAGGATTTAAAGTAGAGCGTGCCGATGGACAATGCTCTGCAAATAGCAATTTTAGTACAACGGTGTGCACCTTGCCGGCCTCTCCGGGTCATGGAAGTGTGCTTTCTTGCACCGATAATACCGCAGAGCGTGGTAAAACCTACTGCTATCGCGTCACTGCAACCGGCTCGAATGTGAACAGTACTATTACCTTTACAGTACCCCGAGTCGATGCGAACGCCAATGGCAATGGTTCTGATAGCTTAGATACCAGCATCGGTGAAGGTGGCGGGGGTTGCTCTTTAAGCAAAGGAGCTAGTTCGTTACCCAGTGCGATGATCACTTGGATGCTTTTATTAGCTCTCCCTGTGCTTCGTTTGAGAAAACTCAAACAATAATAATTGAATGTGGTTTTTTTACTCAGAACCCCCGGGGTGAAAACCTCGGGGGTTTTTTATTTTTATTTACTCAAAAATGGAATATCGTTCTTAAAGATGAGCTCATTTACCTATTTGCCCCAATTTTTAAATTATCTTCAAACCGAGCGGGGAACCTTAAAAAATACGCTCAAAAGTTATGAGCGCGATTTGAGAGAATTCTTAGTTTATTTAGCAAGGGGCAGGGAGTTAGAGTCGGATGAAATTCTTTTAAGGGTAAGTGTCTCGCAGGTTCGTTCTTTTATTGCGATTCTATTTAAGAAAAACGCAAGCGCCTCGATAGGTCGTAAACTCTCGAGTTTGAAATCTTTCTATAATTTTTGTGTAAAGAAGGACTTGCTTCAGCAGAATCCGGCTTCCTTAATTCCCACGCCTAAAAAGCCGAAAAAACTACCGCGTTTTTTGTCGGTAGATGAAGCGGATAAATTGCTGGCTGAAGTGAAGCGTTTGCCTAGAAAAGTGCAAATGCGTGATGAGCTTATTTTGGAATTATTGTATGGATGTGGTTTGCGTGTCAGTGAGTTGGCGGAGCTTTCTTTGAAAAACTTAGATGAAAGTCAGAGGATTTTAAAAATTCGAGGAAAGGGTAACAAAGAGCGCCTAGTGCCTATTGGTGAAAAAGCATGGAAGGTTTTAGAAAAATATTTAGAAGTTGAAGCTGGCGGAAGAAAAATGGAGAAGAGTTCTCCCCTTTTGGTAAATCCAAAGGGAAGCAGGCTTTCTATCCGTAGTATTCAAAAAATTGTAGAGTTTTATCAAGTACGAGGCGGGATGGGAAGAAAGGTAAGTGCACATGGTCTGCGTCATAGTTATGCCACCCATCTTTTAGGGAATGGGGCCGATTTACGGAGTATTCAAGAGCTTCTGGGCCATGCCTCTCTTTCTACAACGCAAAAATACACACATATTAGCCTTGAAAAGTTGATGGAAGTTTATGATAAGGCTCATCCTAAAGCTTAAAAGGAGTAGGTCGTATAGTCATATGGTTAATTAACTTTTGTGGGTACATATCAGCTGGTTAACCATAAGTATTTCTATCCCTTTCTTCTTGTAGGTTCTGAATGTCAGGGATTGCCCCCGACATTTAAAAGAATAAAGAGGGAAGGAGCTAATTTTTAATGAGCACTTACAATTCATTAAAAATTGAAATGCTATAGGACCCATTAAAAATTATGGAATTTCATGGAACCACCATCGTTGCAGTGAAACGGGACGGAAAAGTAGCTATTGCAGGCGATGGCCAAGTAAGTTTTCAAAACACCGTACTCAAGCATAGCGCAAAAAAAGTTCGCCGCATGAAAAATAACAAAGTGATTGGCGGATTTGCCGGCTCTACGGCCGACGCTTTTACTCTGTTCGAAAAATTTGAAGGAAAATTGGAGCAGTATCAAGGTAATTTAACTCGCGCAGCTGTTGAATTAGCGAAGGATTGGAGAACAGACCGCATGCTTAGGCGTTTAGAGGCTCTGCTCATTGTTGCGGATAAAGAGAAAATTATGACCCTTTCCGGAAACGGTGATGTCATTGAGCCTGATGATGGCGTGAGTGCGATTGGTTCCGGTGGCCCTTATGCTTTAGCGGCTGCAAAAGCACTCTTGGCGCACACTAGCCTCTCTGCCAAAGAAATTGTTTTAGAAGCGCTGCAAATTGCTTCTCAAATTTGTATTTATACCAATAACCAAATTAGCGTGGAAGAAGTGTGAAGAACAGTTATCAGTTACCAGTTGCTAGTTACTAGCTAAGGTACTTAAAAAAATAAAGTGCTCGACCGACAACTGATATCTGATAACTGACAACTGGTAACTAAACTATGAATTTTACCCCCCGAGAAATTGTAAGTGAACTTGATAAATATATTATTGGCCAAGGTAAGGCGAAAAGAGCGGTGGCGATTGCTTTGCGCAATCGTTGGCGGCGTCAACAAGTCTCTCCGAGTTTAAGAGATGAAATTACACCCAAAAATATTATTATGATTGGGCCCACGGGAGTGGGAAAAACAGAAATTGCACGACGACTGGCAAAGCTCGCAAATGCCCCTTTTATCAAAGTTGAAGCTTCTAAGTTTACAGAAGTTGGATATGTAGGAAAAGACGTAGAGTCGATTATCCGAGAACTCACGGATCTAGCTGTAAATATGGTGCGCGAAGAAGAAAAAGAAAAGGTCTTAGCAAAAGCGGAAGAGTTAACCGAAGAAAGAATTCTGGACCTCCTGCTTCCCCATACTCCGCCCACAAGCACAGAGGTGAGCTCTGAGAATTCTAGTGACCAAGCCCCTAAAGAAAGTTTTGAAGAAACGCGAAAAAAACTAAAATCTTTATTGCGAGCCGGTAAATTAGAAGAGCGTGTGGTTGAGATAGAGATTTCTCCTAATGCAGGTCCAATGCCCATGGTTGAAGTAGTGAGCGGTACGTCGATGGAAGAAATTGGGATGAACTTGCGAGAGATGTTTCAGAATTTCATGCCAAAAGGTGGGGGGAAAAAGAGAAAGATGAAAGTAGCGGAAGCGAAACAAATTATTTTGCAAGAAGAAGCCGCACGCTTAATTGATATGGATGTAGTGGTAAAAATGGCATTAGAAAAAGTGGAGCAAAATGGAATTGTATTTTTAGATGAGATTGATAAAATTGCCGGTCGCGAAGGTGGGCAAGGGCCTGATGTTTCGCGTGAAGGGGTTCAGCGCGATATATTGCCGATTATTGAAGGTTCTACTGTGAATACGAAGTACGGAATGGTTAAAACCGACCATATTTTGTTCATCGCAGCAGGGGCTTTTCATGTTTCAAAGCCTTCGGATCTTATCCCTGAACTCCAAGGTCGGTTTCCAATTCGTGTGGAGCTCGACTCGTTAGGTAAGCAGGACTTTATAAGAATTCTGCAAGAACCCGAGAATTCATTGACGAAGCAGTATGTAGCGCTTT
Source organism: uncultured Pseudomonadota bacterium (assembly GCA_964457215.1). Lineage (GTDB taxonomy): Bacteria > UBA10199 > UBA10199 > JADFYH01 > JADFYH01 > CAYLKF01. The sequence goes on along the minus strand of CAYWGE010000012.1, from coordinate 8,262 downwards.
TAAATACAGAAGAGGTGGAAATTAATTTTAAAGTAGATGGCGTAGAAGAAATGGCTTCTTATGCGGCCATGGTGAACGAAAGCACTGAAAATATTGGTGCGCGACGTTTGCACACCATCTTGGAGCGTGTATTAGATGAGGTTTCCTTTCAAGCGCCAGAGATGAAAGGACAGTCAATAAAAATTGACGCTTCGTATGTAAAAGAAAGACTTTCAGAAATTGCTCAAGATCAAGATTTGAGCCGATATATTTTATAAACGTAGGGGTGCTGCTAGCCGCACCCCCAATTGAAAAGGGTTTGGCAAGCCAAACCCCTACAATCATTATGGATGAAGCAATGCATAAAGCTTCCATTCTCATGGAAGCACTACCTTATATTAAGAAATTCTTTAACAAAACCATCGTCATTAAGTATGGCGGTCATGCCATGGTAGATGAGGCGCTTAAGAACAGTTTTACGCGCGATGTGGTTTTGTTGAAATATATCGGAATGAATCCTGTGATTGTGCATGGAGGCGGGCCTCAGATTGGAAAGGTCTTGGAGCAGATGGGAATCGAGTCCAAGTTCCACCGAGGCATTCGAATTACGGATGAAGCAACCATTGATGTCGTTGAGATGGTCTTGGTAGGCAAAATTAATAAAGAAATCGTTGGTATGATCAATCAGCAAGGGGGAAAAGCTGTAGGCCTCTCTGGAGCAGATGGAGAATTGGTAAAAGCCAAAAAACTACCCGCGGAAAAAATCACTCACGATAAAAAAACAGAAACCATTGATTTGGGCCGAGTGGGTAGTGTGTCAGAGGTGAATGCGAATCTTTTAAAACTACTTGATAAAGATGACTTTATTCCCGTGATTGCTCCTGTTGGAATTTCAGACGAGGGCGAATCTTTAAATATCAATGCGGATTTAGTAGCAGGGGCCGTGGCCTCAGCTTTACAGGCTGAAAAATTAGTTTTGTTGACTGATGTAGAAGGTGTAAAAGATTCGGAAGGAAAACTTATTTCTAAGCTGACGATTGCAGAGACAAAAAAATTGATAAAACAAGGGGTGATCAAAGGCGGCATGATTCCTAAAGTAGAATGCTGTATTCGAGCTTTAGAAGAGGGAGTTAAAAATACTCACATTATCGATGGCCGACAACAACATGCTATTTTGCTCGAAATTTTTACCGATCTTGGAGTAGGCACTGTTTTAAATTAAATTTTAAAATGTGGACGAAGGCTTGGTATTGCCAAGCCTTTTTATTTTGGCGCAACTTAAAAAGGAAAGAGATTTGAATAATTCATCTTTTATTGAAAAAGCCTCTCAGGTTTTCATGAATACTTATTCGCGTTTCCCTATTGTTTTGGAGAAAGGGGAAGGCGCTTGGGTGTGGGATGTAGAAGGCAATAAATATCTGGATTTGGTGGGCGGAGTTGCTGTCAATGCTTTGGGGCATAATCATCCTGACTTAGTGAATGCAATTACTAAACAAGCCGAAAGATTGATTCATGTTTCAAATCTCTATTACAATATTCCGGCCATTGAGTTGGCCGAATATATCGTTCAGCATTCTTTTGCCGATAAAGTTTTCTTTTGTAATTCAGGTGCCGAAGCAAATGAAGGGGCGATTAAACTTTTAAGAAAATATTTTAAAAAACAAGGCAAGCCCCAGCAATATGAGGTAATTACTTTTGTAAATTCTTTCCATGGCAGAACCTTAGGCATGATTAGCGCCACAGGCCAAGAGCGCATTAAAAAAGATTTTGATCCATTATTACCAGGTTTTGTTCATGTGCCGCTTAATGATTGGTCTGCGCTTGAAAAAGCAATTAATCCCAAAACGGCAGGGGTCATGATTGAGCTGGCTCAAGGAGAAGGTGGGGTTGTCTTTGCCAAACTCGATTTTTTAAAGCGTTTGAGAACAATGTGCGACGAAAAGGGCCTTTTACTTTTGTTTGATGAAGTGCAAACAGGGGTAGGAAGGACAGGAAAACTATTTGCCTACGAACATTCAGGGGTGATCCCCGATATTTTAACCTTAGCAAAAGGTTTGGCTGGTGGTGTTCCCATTGGGGCTGTTCTCGCAAAAGAAAATATTGCCCAAGCCTTTCAGCCAGGAGATCATGCCACTACTTTTGGAGGGAGTCCTTTCGTGACCCAGGTTGCCATGGCTGTTTTAAAAGCCCTTGAAAAAGGGGTGCTTAAAAATGTTCAAGAAACAGGTGCGTATTTTTTGACAAAGCTTCAGAAATTAAAAGAAAAATTTAGCTTTATTCAAGAAGCGAGAGGGGCCGGGTTTCTCTTAGGTTTGGAGCTTAAAATTCCAGGAAAAGACTTTGTGAGTGCAGGTCTTAAAAAAGGATTATTACTTAATTGTACTCAAGAAAAAGTCCTGCGTTTTGTACCCCCTTTAATTCTTTCACCTGCCGAAGTTGATTTTGCCATTGATCGTTTAGAAGTGATTTTTCAGGAGGCGGTATGAAGAAAGATTTTTTAAGCTTGCTTGATTTGCAAGAAGGTGACTTTTACCGCTTACTCAAGAGTGCAATAGAGTTCAAAAAAAATAGAGAAAAGAAAAAGAAAGCTCAACCGCTACTTGGTAAAACTTTGGCGCTTATCTTCGAAAAGAATTCTACACGCACTCGAGTTTCTTTTGAGGTTGCGATGGGTGAGCTGGGGGGAAGGGTTGTGACTTTAAGTTCTCAAGAAACTCAGCTGGGCAGGGGAGAGAGCTATAAAGACACGGCGCTTGTTTTATCGCGGTATGTGCATGGTTTGATGGTCAGGACTTATTCTCAAAAAGTACTCGAAGAATTGGCTCAGTATGCAAGCATTCCGGTAATTAATGGACTCTCCGATTTATGTCATCCCGTGCAGTTATTGGCCGATTTGATGACGATTTATGAAGTGAAGAAAGATTTGAGCTCCTTAAAAATCGCGTATGTCGGAGACGGCAACAATATGGCCAATTCTTGGATCGAAGCCGCCATATTGCTTAAGTTTCAACTAAACGTGGCAACCCCGGCGCAGCATCGTCCAAGTGCGGGATTGCTCACCCATATTTCCTCTTATCCGAACATTTCGCTCCTCACCGATCCGGTTGAAGCAGTAAAAAGTGCGGACGTGATTAACACCGATACCTGGGTTTCGATGGGACAAAAAGAAGCAGATTCAACGCTTAAGGTGTTTACTCCTTTTCAAGTGAATCAAAAGCTTCTATCTCATGCAAGCCCCAAAGTCATGGTATTACATTGTTTGCCGGCTCATCGAGGAGAGGAAATAACCGATGACGTTATCGACGGGAAACACTCTTATGTATTTGAAGAAGCTGAAAATCGATTGCATGTTCAGAAAGCCCTTCTTGCCGAATTGATGGGTTAAAGTGTTTTCGGTATTGAATCTCCCTTCGCCATCTTCTACAATTTGTCTAATGACCGAGTCCGGGTACCCAGCGAAGCTGGGTGGACGAGGGAATGGTTGAAGACGGGAGTTGAAAACCATGCTTTTCCGGGGCCGATCAAAATATAATTGGAAAGAAATTTTTATTAAATATGGAAGCCGCTTGGCTTCGCTTTCTAATCCGACAGAAGTTTATAAAACTCTTTTAAATACTTTGACTGAAATTAGTGGAGCTGAAGGGGCAGGGATTTTACTTTTCGATTCTGAAGTGGGGCAATTTACCCTCATTGACCATTTAGGACCGCAACCCCTTTCTTTTTCTATTCCTGCAAATCATCCACTTATTTTGTGGTTACGTCGCGATGGGCGTCCTTTATCGCGTAAGAAATTGGTGACTGATCCAAAGTTTGTGGATCTTCGCTCTTCAGCCCTTACTTTTTATTCGGAGTTTAATACAGAAATCACCTTCCCTTTAATCGCCGAAAAAAAATTTTTAGGCTTATTGAATTTAGGCTCAAAGTCGAATGCAGATTATGATTCCGAAGATCTTGAAATCTTAGGTACCCTTATCAGCTTAGGATCAGTTTTTATTGAAAATAGTCGGCACTACGAAGCTCTCGTAAAACAAAACAATAAGCTCTCAGAACTCGCACGCCTCAAAACTCATTTTGTGAGTAATATTACTCATGAGCTGCGCACACCCTTGCATGGTATTTTAGGTTTAGCGGATGTGATCTTAGAAGATACTGAAAGCCCTTTAGCTGAAAATCAACGTCGCTACTTGGAAATGATGAAACATTCGGGCGAAGAATTGCTTGAAGTAGTAGATCATATTTTAGATCTGACTAAATATCAGTCAGGAATGGTACAGCTTGATATTCACAAACTCGATTTAAAAAATATTTTCGAGACGACCATTAGCCAACTAGAAGATCATTTTAAAAGCCAACAGTGTAAATGGAAATTAGAATGGCCTGAGGATACTCCTTGGGTTTATGGAGATGAAAAAGAATTAAAACATCTTGTTTTGGATTTGTTGGAAAACGCCCTTAAATTTTCTCCAGGCGGGGAAATTATTATCTCAAGTCAGAAAACAGGTGATATGTTGAAAGTTTGTGTTCGAGATACGGGGATTGGAATCGATGAAAAAGAACAAGAGACTATTTTTGAAGAATTTCGACAGGCCGACCGAGATGTGAATCGCAAGCAGGGGGGGCCAGGCCTGGGGCTTGCTTTAGCCAAAAAAATCTTAGATTTGCATGGGGGCAGAATCTGGGTCGAATCCAAAAAAGATGCGGGCTCTTACTTCTATTTTACCTTGCCCATTAACCCTTCTCGCATTGAAAATCGCATGGAGTCCTAAGTCCTTTATTTTATTTGCTCTATTTTAATTAAACCGCTGAATCTTTATCCTTTGATTCCTCAAACATCTCACCTTAAAACTTTTGTGAAGAAGTAGTAGATTTCTTCCAAAGCTGATTGACCCCTTTTTCTTCTCTGTGTTATGTCCAAAACCCCTCATCATGATAAAAAAGGCCTTATTTTTCATTCTGTTTTGCCTTATCTGCGGCAAAATATCTTTTGCTGCGGAGTCTAGCCCCGCGTCTTTAAAGGCGTCAGATGTTCTTTCTTCAGATCTTGAAGCTAATCTAGAAGGTCCTGAGGACGAGTCTGAGAATACCTTGCCTGCAAAGCCTGGCTTACTGCGCTTTGATTTAACTGATTGTGTAAGAATGGCGATGCGGAATAATTCGGAAATTCGGGGCGCTAATTACGATATCGAAAATGCACGATGGAAACTCAAAGAAGCTCAATTATGGGGAGCTCCGGCCATTGAATATAGCTATGAAGCTGCTCCTGTCCCAACCAATGCCTCAAATGCCGTAAAAAGTTTCTTCTCGGGCGATATCACCATGTTGAATCGGGTGAAGTTTGGCTTCGGGGTGCCTTTAACTGCCTTTGGAAAAATTAGTCTGGCTCAGTCACTGGCGCGCAGTGGTATTGAAGCAGCGGAAGAAAAGAAGAACCAAAAAACCACAGAAATCGTTCTAAAAGTGAAACAGCTCTATTATGGTATTTTGTTAGCTCGGGACTTAAAAACCATGATGGATGATGCTCTTAAAAAAATTGACCATGAGATTAGTATTCGGGAAAACTCGGATACTCCGACAGATCCTGTGGATCTTGCAAAATTAAAGTTAACCCGTTTTGAGCTTTTAAAAAGAGTGGGAGAAGTAAATCGAAAGGGAGAAATAGCCTTAGAAGGACTCCGTCTTCAATCTGGAGTCGATTACGGAATTAATTTTCAGATTATCGATAAACACTTAAGGCCGGTTCAGTTTGAGTTAAAAGATATGAAATATTATCTTGAAGAAGCAAAACGTTACCGGCCAGAGTCTCGACTTTTGAATATCGCACTCAAAGCGAAAGAAGATGAATATCGACTTGAAAAAAGAAAGCTATTACCCAACTTAGGATTTGGTGCATTTTTTGAATTAGGTCGTACGACTTCAGAAGTATTTAACGTGGGAGATGTGAGTGATTATAACGATCCTTTCAATTATACGCGAGCAGGCTTTGGGCTTCGTTTGCAGGGTAATCTTAATTTAAAAGAATCGAATGCCAAAATTCATCAAAAAGAAGCTGAATATTATAAAATGAGTACGACAAAAGATTATGCCGAAGAAGCTTTATCGATGGATATCAAAGACGCTTACATGAACACGCGGCAATCCAAAGAGGATCTAGAAAATTCGGATAAGGCCTATCGTTTAGCCAGGCAGCTCGTTTTTTTAACAAAAACAAATTACGATGTGGGCGTTGGAGATAAAAAGGATTATGCGGATGCCTTACAAGCTTATTTATTAATTAAAGGTCGTTATTATGAAGCGATGTTTAATTATAATGTGGCGGTGGCGACGTTAATGAGTAAAGTAGGTTATCAACCCCAATTTTAAGAGAGAATCGCATAAATTCCTTTAGGCTTCGTTGCTTAGTGAGTCGCAATCCTCATCCCGTAAGTATACGGGACGCAGGTTGCTCCTTCCAAAGCGCCTTGCCTAAAGAAATTTATGCGATTCTCTTCCAACTCAGTGAAAGGATTTGAATATGAAGAAGTTAGGATTTCGTTTTGCGATTCTCGGTTCTATTTTATGTTTTTCTTTGCTGGCTCAAGCACAAGCGAAGAAAGATAGCACTCTTTCCCGGACTCCCAAAACGCCCACGACACAATCTGCCCCAAAAGGGAACGTTGCAGAAGCCCCAGCGGGGACTCCGACTCGAGCCATCCAAGATCTTGAGAAAAAAGCAGATAACTATAAAACTGGAAACATAACCGCCGAAGATAAGGCCAACAACATTAAGTTAAAGCGAGAAATCATTACTGGAACCTTCGATATTCATGAGCTTTCAAAGCTAGCCTTAGACAAGCACTGGTCCACCTTAACTCCTGCTGATCAGTCTTCATTTGTAGACTTAATGATTCAACTTTTAGAAAAAAAGGCCATTCTTTCGAAGGAACAAACCAAGACGCAGGGTAAAAGTTATTTTGTGAAGTATTTGGCAGAAACTTATTTAGATGCTCCCAAAACCCGCTCGCGAGTTCGTACTCAGATTTATGTTCCTAAAGAAGATGTCCATGTGTCGATCGATTATAAATTGGTAAAAGTTGGCAATGAATGGAAAATTTTCGATGTGATTGTCGATGATGCGAGTTTGGTTGATAATTATAAATATCAATTCAATTCTATTATTACTAAACATGGTTATCCTGAATTAGTCACTCGAATGAAAAAGAAGTTAGAAGAAATGAAATAATAAACTTATCTCTTTTTCAAAATTTGGATTTCATGAAATCTTATTCCCGTTGCATTTTAATTTTGGCCGATGGAGCCCGGCCCGATGTTTTTGAAGAATTAGTTGAAAAAGGGGAGCTTCCTCATTGCGAAGCTTTGTTTAAAAGGCAAGGACGCTTTGCTCCTGCAGCAGGTGTTTTTCCTTCTACAACGGGTCCTGCTTATCTACCTTATCTTACCGGATGTTATCCGGGAACTTGCAATATGCCCGGGATTCGTTGGTTTGACAAAAAGAAATACGGGGAAAAAAAGCCCAGGCATTTACGCTATAGAAGTTATGTGGGGTTCGAAAGTTTTTTTATGAACCACGACATTCGACTCTCGACTCCTACTTTATTTCAGTACTTCAAAAAGCCTGTTAATATTTTTAGTGCCATTAATCGTGGAACGACCTTTCGTGCTAACAAAAGCAAGCATAGTCGTATTTGGTATTGGTATTATGCTCATCTAACTGACCGTTGGGATGTGGTGGATAGAGCGGCGACGCAAAAGCTTTTGAAGGTCATTGACGAAGATTTTGATTTTGCGTTTGTGGTTTATCCTGGAATCGATGAATTTTCTCATCTTTCACATCCCCGAAGTCCCAATACTCTCTCGGCCTATCGTTATATGGATCAAGCATTAGGTGAAGTCGCCCAGGCTCTGAAAAAGAAGGGTATCTACGAAGATACCTTGATTGTTTTAGTGAGCGATCATGGGCTTTCCCAAACTCACCAGCATTTTGGAGCGGGTTCTTTTTTAGAAGAAAGAGGAATCAAAACTTTCTACTATCCGAAAATTTTTAAATGGAACTTTGAAGCTGCCAGCATGGTTTCTGGAAATGGCATGCTTCATCTCTACTTTAGGGATTCTGAAATCCAAAATGCAAATAAAGGATGGACAGGGCGCAGTTCGTTTGAAGAATTAGAAAAACAACGTGGTGATTTATTAAAAGAGCTTTTGAGCGAAGAAGCGGTTGATATTTTGCTGGGGCAAAATAAGGATGGTTCAGTCGTAGTTTTAAGCAAAAAAGGAAAGGCAATTATT